>NZ_BAAAEP010000002.1:0-233369 GCF_039523075.1 Caenispirillum bisanense | reverse complement strand
TGGTGGCGTTCAGGGCGAGAAGGTTGGTCTGCTCGGCGATGTCGGTGATGAGCTTGACCACCTCGCCGATCTTGCCGGCGGCTTCGGCCAGGCCGCGGACGATGCCGTCGGTGCGGCGGGCTTCCTCCACCGCCTCGGCGGCGATCTGCGACGAGCGCGACACCTGACGGGTGATCTCCTGGATCGACGCCGACAGTTCCTCCGCCGCCGTCGCCACCGTCTGCACGTTGGCCGACGCCTGTTCCGAGGCCGTCGCCACCCGCACCGACCGCTCGGCGGTGTGGGCCGCGCCCGCATCCAGGCTGCCGGCGGCGGAGCGCAGGCTTTCGATGGAGGATTCCACCGTCCCCATGAGGCGGATGATGGTCTGGTCGAAGCGGGCGGTCAGCTTTTCCACCTGGGACTGGCGGGCCAGCTTCTGCTCGGCTTCGGCCTGCCGGGCGGCGGTCAGGCGGTCTTGCTCGATGGCGGCGTCCTTGAACACCTGCAGGGCACGGGCGAGGTCGCCCAGCTCGTTGGGCTCGTCGGCGTGGTTGACGGTGATGGTGCGGTCGCCGGCGGCCAGGGTGCGCATGCCGCCGGTCAGGTCGCTCATGGGGCGGGTGATCGACTTGCTGATCCACAGGGCGATGGCCACCACCACCCCGAGCATCACCAGGGCGATGGCGAGATAGGGGCCGGCGACGGACCAGAATTTCTGGTCGATGGTGTCGACGTAGATGCCGGTGCCGATGATCAGCTTCCACTCCGGCACTTCGATGGCGTAGCCGATCTTGGGCGCGTTGCCGTTGATGCTGGGCTTCGGCCAGATGTATTCGATCACTGCCTCGCCGGTCTTGTCGACGGCGGCGACCATTTCACGGACGATGAAGACGCCGTTGGGGTCCTTGAGGTCGATCAGGTCCTTGCCGACCATGTCCGGCTTCAGGGCGTGCATGCGGAAGATGCCCTGGCGGTCGAAGGCGTAGAAGTAGCCGTCATCGCCGAAGCGGTAGGTGGCCAGCGCCTTCAGCGCCTGCTCCCTGGCCTCCTCCGGCGTCATCTCCCCGGCCTTGCCGCGGGCGATGTAGTCCTTCACCAGCGAGTTGGCGGCCTGGGTGACCTGGCGCAGGCCGTTGGTTTCCTGGTCCACCAGCGAGGCGCGCAACTGCCACAGGCCGTAGGCCATCAGCAGCGTCATGCCGACCGCCACCGTGGCAACGATCAGCCAGAACCGTGTCATGATGCGGAGCGTCTTCATCTTCCCCCGTCCCGTATGCAGCAGGCGCCGCCCTCTCCCCTGCGATCGGGGCGGTGGCGCGTTCGGATTACCTCATCGGATAGTCGCACAATAGCGCCGGGACGCCCAGCAGCACGCCGTGAAATGGTATATGAGAGAAGGGAAATGGGAGGGGGCCGCCGGTTCAGCCGAACTTGTCGCGGCAGAACAGGCGGAAATCGGCCCCCGGCTCCGGCTCGATGAACAGGCACACGGCGGTGACGTGCAGCGGCTTGCCCAGGCAGTCGCGGAAGGCATCGGCCAGGGCGGCCATCACCGCATGGCGCTCGTCCTCGTCGGGCAGGGGGCCGCCGAGGGTCATGTGGAAGCGGAAATCCTCGAACACATAGGGGTAGCCCCAGTGCTCCAGGTGGTCGCGCTGGCGCGGGCTGAGGGTACCGGCGCGGGTGCGGCGGGCGATCTCCTCCGCCGTCGGGGCGGCGCGGAACAGGTCGAAGGCGCGCACGCAGTCGGCGGCCAGCCGGTCCAGCGCCGGACACGGTTCCTCCGGCACCAGGGCGGGGAAGCCGAGGCCGGCGGTCAGCACCAGGCTCGGCACCGTGAAGGGCTGGCGCACCAGGGTGAATTCCCGCAGCGCCCGGCGCAGTTCCGTGGGGTCGCGCCCTTCCGCCAGCCGGAAGGGCGCCTTCAGCGTCGCATGGAAGCCGTAGCGGCGGGCATCGGCCGTGATCTCCCGCAGCCGCGCCGGGCTGATGCCGTCGATGCGCGGCTGCTCCACCGCCGCCCCCGTGCGGCAGTCGCGGCCGAGCCAGCGGCGCGCGATCTGCGCCATGGGCTCGTCGGGCGACGGCGCGAAATAGAGGGCGTAACGGTGGGCGGAAAGATCGGTGTGCTCCATCAACAGACCCGTTTGCCGGTGACCCAGACCTCGCGGACCACCGGAGTATGCTCCGTGTGGGTGACGCGCACCAGATCGGCGCGCAGGCCCGGCGCGATGCGGCCGCGGTCGGTGAGCCCCACCATGTCGGCGACGTTGGCCGAGACCTTGGCAATGGCCTCGTTCAGCGGCATGGCGAGGGTTTCCATCATGACGAACGCGGCGAACAGCAGCGAGGATGGCACATAGTCGCTGGAAAGCCCGTCCAGCTGGCCCTCGCGGGCGCAGTCCACCGCCGACATGTTGCCGGAGTGCGAGCCGCCGCGCACCACGTTGGGGGCGCCCATCACGGTCTTGAGGCCGGCCTCGCGCGCCTTGACGGCGGCGGTCATGGTGATGGGGAACTCGGCGATCACCACGCCGTCGGCCACCGCCTCGGCCACATGCTCCTCCGTCGCGTCGTCGTGGCTGGCGAGCGGGATGCCGTGGGTGCGGCACAGGTCGACGATGATGCGGCGATGGCGGATGGCGTACTTGTCCTGCACGTCGCGCAGGAAGGCCAGCTTGTCGGCCAGTTCCTGCTCGCTCCAGTTCTCGCCCTTGTTGTACTGCACGAACTTGGAGACGTCGGTCCACTGGCGCTGGCCGGGGGTGTGGTCCATCACCGACACCAGCTTGACCAACGGATCGGCGGCGTAGGGCTCGAACATCTCCACCACGCAGGGGTCGGAGACCTCGCAGCGCATGTGGAAGAAGTGGTCGGCGCGGGTCAGCCCCTCGGCGCGGGCGTGCTTCACCCCGGCGAAGGACTGCGCCAGGATGTTGCGGCGCGGCCCTTTCTCGGCATATTCGCCGACGGAGATGGCGTCGAACACGGTGGTGATGCCCGCCCCCGCCACCTGCAGGTCATGGCCGAGCACGGCGGCCAGCGGCGACGGCCACAGCACGCCGGGGCGCGGCACGAAGTGCTTTTCCATGTTGTCGGTGTGCATCTCGATCAGGCCCGGCAGCAGGTAGTCGCCATCCAGGTCGAGCGCGCCGGGCAGGGCGGAGGTACCCTCGGCCACCTCGGCGATCAGGCCGTCGCGCACCACCACGGTGCCGCCGTCGATCACCCGGTCGCGGCAGACCACGCGGGCGTTGGTGAGGATCATCTCCTGGCTCATGGTCTTGCTGGTCCCGTTCTGCGGATCACGCGGCATGACGATATCCTTCGATCTCGAACAGAGTGTCGCAGACGCGGCTGCGCACGTCGGCGTCGTGGAAGATGCCGACCACGGCGCAGCCACGCGCCTTGGCTTCCTGAATGAGGGCCACCACAGTGTCGCGGTTGGCGGCGTCGAGCGACGCCGTCGGCTCGTCCAGCAGCAGGGCCGGATAGTCGACGACGAAGCCGCGGGCGATGTTGACGCGCTGCTGCTCGCCGCCCGAGAAGGTGGCCGGCGCGAGGTGCCACAGCCGTTCCGGGATGCGCAGGCGGGCGAGCAGGCCGGCGGCCTTCTCCCGCGCCGCCGCCTCCGACGCGCCCAGCAGCTTCAGCGGCTCCGCCACCACGTCCAGCGCCGGCACGCGCGGGATGACGCGCAGGAACTGGCTGACGTAGCCGAGGGTATGCTTGCGCACCGCCAGCACGTCGCGCGGCTCGGCAGTCGCCATGTCGACCACGCGGTCGCCATGGCGCACCAGCACCGATCCGGTGTCGGGCTTGTAGTTGGCGTAAAGGGAGCGCAGCAGAGTGGACTTGCCGGTGCCCGACGGCCCGTGCAGGCCGACGCACTCGCCGGCGGCGACCGTCAGCGACAGGCCGGAGAACACCGGGATGCGGACGCCGCCCTGGGTGTGCAGCACGAAATCCTTGCCGAGGTCGCGCACGTCGATGATGGGGGTGGGGGTCATGGCGGGGTTCCTCAGACCTGCAGCACGGACGAGACGAGCAACTGGGTATAGGGGTGGTGGGGGTCGTCCAGCACCTGATCGGTCAGGCCCTGTTCCACCACCCGGCCGTCCTTCATCACCATCAGCCGGTGGGCGAGCAGGCGGGCGACGGCCAGGTCGTGGGTGACCAGCACCACCGACAGCCCCATCTGCCCCACCAGCGTGCGCAGCAGGTCGAGCAGCCGCGCCTGCACCGAGACGTCAAGGCCGCCGGTCGGCTCGTCCATGAACACCAGGCGCGGGCCGGTGACCAGGTTGCGGGCGATCTGCAGGCGCTGCTGCATGCCGCCGGAGAAGGTGCGCGGCAGGTCGTCGACGCGCTCCTCCTTGATCTCGACGCGGCCCATCCAGTCGATGGCCTGGGCGCGGATGCCGCCGTAGTGGCGGGCGCCGACCGCCATCAGCCGCTCGCCGATGTTGGCGCCGGCGGACACGGCCATGCGCAGGCCGTCGCGCGGGTTCTGGTGGACGATGCCCCATTCGGTGCGCATGAGCAGCCGGCGGCGCGGCTCCGACAGGCCGTAGACGTCCACCACCTCGCCGTCGCGGGTGCGGTATTCGATGCGGCCGGCGGTGGGCTCCAGCCGCGCCGACAGGGTGTTGAGCAGCGTCGTCTTGCCGGAGCCGGACTCGCCGACGATGCCCAGCACCTCGCCGGGCCACAGGTCGAAGGAGACGTCGGTGCAGCCGATGCGGTCGCCGTAATGGCGGGCGAGACCGTCGACGCGCAGCAGGGGGCGCTCCGTGTTCAGATCGAACGGCATCATTCCGCCGCCTCCCGGGCCTGGGCGGCCTGGCGCTCGCCGCAGAAGTCGGTGTCGGAGCAGACGAACATGCGTCCACCCTGGTCGTCCATGACCACCTCGTCGAGATAGCTTTCGGTGGACCCGCACAAGGCGCAGGCGTGGTCCCAGGTCTGCACCTCGAACGGATGGTCCTCGAAATCCAGGCTTTCGACGCGGGTGTAGGGCGGCACGGCGTAGATGCGCTTCTCCCGCCCGGCGCCGAACAACTGCAGCGCCGGCATGCGGTCCATCTTGGGGTTGTCGAACTTGGGGATGGGCGAGGGCGCCATGACGTAGCGGCCGTTCACCTTCACCGGGTAGTCGTAGGAGGTGGCGATGCGGCCGAGGTGGGCGATGTCCTCGTACAGCTTCACGTGCATGACGCCGTAGTCTTCCAGGGCGTGCATCTTGCGCGTCTCGGTCTCGCGCGCCTCCATCCAGCGCAGCGGCTCGGGGATGGGCACCTGATAGACCAGGATCTGATCCTCGGTCAGCGGCTTTTCCGGGATGCGGTGGCGGGTCTGGATGACGGTCGCCTCCGTGGTCTTCTCCGTCGTCGCCACATTGGCGACGGTGGCGAAGAAGCGGCGGATGGAGACGGCGTTGGTGGTGTCGTCGGCGCCCTGGTCGATGACCTTGAGCGTATCGTCCGGCCCGATGACCGCCGCCGTCACCTGGATGCCGCCGGTGCCCCAGCCGTAGGGCAGGGGCATCTCGCGCCCCGCAAACGGTACCTGATAGCCGGGGATCGCCACCGCCTTCAGGATGGCGCGGCGGATCATGCGCTTGGTCTGTTCGTCCAGGTAGGCGAAGTTGTAGCCCGCCAGGGTGTCGTCACTCGGCCGCATCGGCAGCCTCCCGTCGCTTGTCGTGGTCCTGGCGCATGGCCCGCACGGTGACCAGCTCGCCCTGGAAATCGACGTAGTGGGGCAGCTTCAGGTGCTGCACGAAGCCGGACGCTTCCACGTTGTCGCAGTGGGAGAGCACGAATTCCTGATCCTGGGCCGGCGCCACCAGATCCTCCCCCAGGTCCGCCGCCCGCAGGCTGCGGTCGACCAGCGCCATGGCCATGGCCTTGCGCTCGCCGTGGCCGAAGGTGAGGCCGTAGCCGCGGGTGAACTGCGGCGGGGCGGCTTTCGATCCCTTGAACTGGTTGATCATCTGGCATTCGGTGACGGTGACGTCGCCGATGTCGATGGCGAAGCCCAGCTCCTCCGGCACGATCTCCACCGCCACCTCGCCCATGCGGATCTCGCCGGCGAAGGGGTGGGTCTTGCCGTAGCCGCGCTGGGTGGAATAGGCGAGGCCGAGCAGCCAGCCCTCGTCGCCGCGCGCCAGGGTCTGGAGGCGGACATCGCGGCCGGCGGGGAAGGTGAGCGGCTCGCGGGTGATGTCGCCGACCGGAACGTGATCGGCCGGCACCTCGCGCTCGATCAGCCCTTCGTGGTTGAGCAGGTCGGTCACGCGCGGCACCGTCTCGTCCTGGCGCGGCTCGCCGCGGGCGGGTGCCGGCGGCGGCTCGTCCGCCTCCGCCGCCAGCCGGAAGTCGAGCAGGCGGTGGGTGTAGTCGAAGGTGGGGCCTAGCACCTGCCCGCCCGGCAGGTCCTTGAAGGTGGCCGAGATGCGGCGGCGCACCGTCATGCGGGCGGTGTCCACGGGCTCGCTGACCGCCAGCCGGGGCAGGGTGGTGCGATAGGCGCGCAGGAGGAAGATCGCCTCCATCAGGTCGCCGCGCGCCTGCTTGATGGCCAGCGCCGCGAGGTCGCGGTCGTAGAGCGAGCCTTCGGTCATGACGCGGTCGACGGCCAGCGTCATCTGTTCCCTGATCTGGGCGAGGCTGAGGTCGGGCACCGCCGTATCGCCCCGCCGCTCGTGGTCGAGCAGGCGGTGGGCGTTGTCGATGGCGCGTTCGCCGCCCTTGACGGCAACGTACATGGCGTCACTCCGTGATGCGGGTGGTGCGCGGCAGCCCCGCGATGCGGTCCGGCGCCGCCAGGATGACGTCGATCCCCTGCGGGAACAGGGCGCCGTTGGCGACAAGGGCCGGCCAGAACGCCGGCGACAGGCCGGGGGCGGTGAGGCGGGCGGTCTCGGCGATGCCGGGGCCGGTGAGGGTGGGGCCGGCGCCCTCGGTCAGCGCCGCCACCTGCACGATGACGGTGGCGGCGGTTTCCGGGAACTCCGGCGTGCCGAGGGCGAAGCCCTCCATCTCGCCGTCGGCGGGGATGACGGCGAAGGCCGCCTGCCCGCGCGCCTCGACGATGGGGCAGCCGGCGTGGAAGCGCAGCCAGCCGCGCACGGCCGGGGTATCCAGCGCCGGGTCGAGCCACACCGCCGTCTCTAGGTCGGCCAGCGCCAGCAGCACGGCGGCGGCGGCCGGGGTGAGCGGGGCCGGCGGCGTCAGGGCGACGGGCAGCGGCTGGATGCGGCCGGGGAAGGACAGCGCCTTCAGCACCGTGCGGAACACGGCCTGTCCGTCGAGCACCGGGTCGGCGAGGCCGGGGCGAAGGTCGGCAGCGGCGGTCATGGTCAATCCTCCCCGCGCACCATGGTGAAGAACTCCACCCGCGTGGCGGCGGCCTCGGCCACCCTGGCGGCGCGGGCGGCGGCCAGCGCCTCGGCCTGCGGCTCGATCAGGTCGCGCAGCAGCTGGCGGTGCAGGCGCGGCGTCTGCAGCAGGGCGTCGAACACCGCCGCCAGCTCCGCCTTGCGGCGCGAGCGGCCGGCGACATAGGCGTGCCCGACCATGCCGTCGGAGGTGCGGACCGAGCAGCGGGTGACGGTCATCTCGCCCATGTTGAAGCGCTGTCCCGACCCGCCGGCGCGGGCACGCACCAGGGCGGAGCCGATCTCCGGCCGGCGCAGCGGCTCGTAGGCCGGGGGCGCCGGCAGGGCGGCGAAGGCCTCTTCCAGGCGGGGCAGGGGCGTGCGGGCCAGAACCCCCATCCACCGCTGCCGTGCCGCCACGTCGTCCGTCGTCATCGTCCACCTCGACAAGGGAAAAATTTGTCTAGACGTCTATATCTGAGCCCTTTATACTCCGCCGCGACCGACCCCGGCAAGGGGGCGTGCGGTGAAACTTCGGTGACGGCAAAGCCCTGATCCGGCTGGGGAGAAGACGCGATGGATGACGGTATCGACCGCCGCCGGGGCGCCGGCGTCGCCCTGTGGCGCCAGATCCAGCAGGTGCTGGAGCGCGAGATCGCCGACGGTCAGGTCAAGCCCGGCGAGCGGCTGCCGACCGAGTTCGAACTGGCCGACCGCTTCCAGGTCAACCGCCACACGGTGCGGCGGGCGCTGGCGGAGATGGAGGAAAAGGGCCTGCTGCGGGTGGAGCAGGGGCGCGGCACCTTCGTGCACGAACACGTCATCGACTATGCCGTCGGCAAGCGCACCCGCTTTGCCTCCAACCTCATGAAGGTGGGGCGCGAGGCCGGGCACGAGTTCATCCGCGCCGAACTGGGCGAAGCCGACGCCGCCGTGGCCGAGGCCCTGGGCCTGAAGCGCGGCGGCCGGGTGGTGGTGCTGGAGACGGTGGGCATGGCCGACGGCCGGCGCATCTCGTTCTCGACGCAATACCTGCCGGCCGACCGCTTCCCCGGCTTCGACATCGCCTTCCGCGAGACGCAGTCGATCACCCAGTCACTGGCCCGCTTCGGGGTGGAGGACTACACGCGCAAGTGGACCCGCGTGCTGGCCCGCATGCCGAGCCCCGGCGACGCCGACCTCCTCCACCAACCCCGCAACCGCCCCATCCTGGTGACGGAAGCCCTGGACGTGGATCACGACGGCCGGCCGGTGAACCTGGGGGTCACGCGGTTTGCGTCGGATTGGGTGCAGCTGGTGATTGAGTAGGGGCCGCCGCCTTACGCCGCCACCCCGACTTCCTCCGGCACCAGCGCCAGCGCCCCTTCCACCACTTCGACGCCAGCGCCGGAGCGGCAGGCGTTTTCCGACAGGTGGCGGCGCCAGGCGCGGGCGCCCTTGCAGCCCTGGAACAAGCCCAGGATGTGCCGCGTCATGTGCTTGAGCTGGGTTCCCGCCGCCAGTTGCTCCTCCACATAGGGCAGGAAGCGGCGCACCACCGCATGGCGGCTGTCGGGTTCGCCCGCCGGCTCGCCCCACACCAGCCGGTCGGCCTCGTGCAGCACCCAGGGGGTTTCATAGGCGGCGCGGCCGATCATCACGCCGTCTGTCGGGCCGATGTGGGTCAGGGCCTCGGGCACCGACAGGATGCCGCCGTTGAGGATGATCTCCAGCTGCGGGAAATCCTGCTTCAGGCGATGCACCACGTCGTGCCGCAGCGGCGGGATCTCGCGGTTTTCCTTGGGGCTGAGGCCGTTCAGCCAGGCCTTGCGGGCGTGGACGATGAAGGTCCGCACGCCGGCCCGCGCCACCGTGTCGACGAACCGCGTCAGGTGGTCGTAGCTGTCGAGGTCGTCGATGCCGATGCGGTGCTTGACCGTCACCTCCGGCCCCGCGGCGGGCGCCGCCTCGCGCATGGCGCTCAGGCAGTCGGCAACCAGCTGCGGCTCTGCCATCAGGCAGGCGCCGAAGCGGCCGGCGCTGACGCGGTCCGACGGGCAGCCGCAGTTGAGGTTGACCTCGTCATAGCCCCACTCGGCGGCGATGCGGGTGCAGGCGGCCAGTTCCGCCGGGTCGGAGCCGCCCAGCTGCAGCGCCAGCGGATGCTCCTGCGGGCTGTAGCCGAGGAACCGCGCCGGGTCGCGCCCGTGCAGGATGGCGCCGGTGACCACCATTTCCGTGTAGAGCAGCGTGCGGCGGGTGAGGCAGCGCAGGAAGGCGCGGTCGTGGCGGTCCGTCCAGTCCATCATCGGGGCGACGGACAGGCGGCGGTCGACAGGCGCGCGGGGCGGCGGCAGGGGGCTCTCGATCATGGCGGCGAATATAGGCGGCGGCGCGGCTTTGGCAAAGGGCGCGAAAACACCCGCTTGACGGCTCGTTCCCCGTGTGTTCTCATCACCGCATTGGAACATTCCGCGAACCGAGCCTGATGAGGAGACCCGTCATGTCCTTCCCCACGCTGTTCCGCGAAACCCTGGCGCTGCTGTCCCTGCTGGGCGTCATCTATCTGTGGTCGGTGATCGCCACCGCCCTGGTCGCCTGACCTAAAGAACAAAACAGGATCAGCGGCCGTCGCCCCTGGTCTGCAGGCGATCCAGCCGCAGCCGATGGCGGTCGTCGGTGAGGCGGGCGACGGTCAGCATCACCGCCGTCACCGTGCCCACCGCCGTGGCGCCGGCGATGAGGAACAGGATCAGGATCTGCCAGCGGGCGGCTTCTTCCGGCGGCTGGCCGGCGAGGATCTGGCCGGTCATCATGCCGGGGATGAAGACGATGCCGGCCGCCGACATGCTATTGACGATGCCGATCAGGCCGGTGCGCAGGGCGTGGCGCACCGTATCGCCCAGCGCCCGCCAGCGGCTGTGGCCGAGCGCCAGCCGCGCCTCGATGGCCGTCCGGTCGCGGGCGACGGCGGCGGTGAGGGTGTTGAGCCCGACGGCGATGCCGGTCATGACGTTGCCGAGGATCATCCCCAGCAGCGGTATGGCATAGCGCGGATCGTACCACGGCTCCGGCCGCACCGGCCCGGCGAGGGCGAACAGGGTGACCGCCGTCGCCGCCAGGGTGATGGCCAGCCCGCCGGCGCCGTAGCCCCAGGCGCCGGTCAGGCGGCGGTCCTGGCGGCCGAAGATCTCGTTGGCGGCGAACCCCAGCATCACCGCCGCCGCCAGCCCCGTCAGCCAGGGCGAGGCATGGGCGAACAGCCATTGCAGCACCAGCGCCAGCAGCAGCAACTGCACCACCGACCGCACCGCCGAGATCAGCAGCCGGCGATGGATGCCGAGCCCCCAGGCGAGCGACACCGCCCCCGCCAGGACGATCAGCAGGGCGGAGACGGCAAGGTCGACCCACCCCAGGTTGCCGCTGTAGGGGGTCATGCGGCGGCCTCCGTCAGGGCGCCGTCGCGGAAGGCGAGTTCGCGCCCGGCCAGCCGCGCCACCTGCTCGCGGTCGTGGCTGGCGAGGACGACCGCCATGCCCTCCCTCAGCGCCGCGCCGATCAGGGCTTCCACCGCAGCGGTGGCGGCGGCGTCCAGGTTGGCGGTGGGCTCGTCCAGCAGCAGCACGCGTGGCTTCAGGGCGAGCGCCCGCACCATGGCGAGGCGCTGGCGCTCGCCGCTCGACAGCCGCTCCACCCGCCAGGCGGCGGCATCCTCCATGCCGACGGCGGCCAGCAGCGGCAGGGCTTCCGGCGTCAGGTGGTCGGCGACGGTGGCGGCCCACCAGCCGCTTTCCGCCGGCACGAAGGCCACCCGCTGCCGCCACTGGGGAGCCGGCACGGCGGCTCGATCGACGCCGTCCAGCGTCACCCGGCCGTCGTTGGGGTCGAGGTCGGCGATGGCCCGCAGCAGCAGCGTCTTGCCCGAGCCGGACGGCCCGGTGACGGCCACGCACTCCCCGGCGGCGAGGGTGAACGACACCGGCGGCAGCGGCGGCCGGCGGAGGCTTTCGACGATCAGCGCGGCGGCCATGAGCAAGACCTTGCTGGGGTTGTCCCTTTTCGCGTGCGGCGAATGATCCTAAAGTGTCGCGATCAAAAAGACGATGGCCGCCGAAGGCTGTCCAACCGCGAGGCCGTGGTGAAGAAAAGTCGCATCGAATCCGCCTGGAAGGGACAGGCGGAGTGTGAGGGCTGCACGATTCGGGACATGGCGCTGTTCGCCGACCTGCGGGCGGAGGACTTCGATCTCATCCACCTGCCCATCGACGAACTGGCCTACGACCCCGGCAGCGCCCTCTACCACGCCGGCGACGAGGGCACGGCCCTGTTCACCGTGCGCTCCGGCCTCGTGAAGCTGGTGCAGTACCTGCCCGACGGCAGCCAGCGCATCGTCCGCCTGCTGCGGCGGGGCGATACCGCCGGGCTGGAGGTACTGCTCGGCGAGCCCTACGAGCATTCGGCGGTGGTGCTGCGGCCGGTGACCGTCTGCCGCCTGCCGCGCGAGGTGGTCAGCCGCCTGTCGGTGGAGACGCCGCGCCTGCACACCCAGCTGATGAAGCGCTGGCACAGCAACGTGAAGCAGGCCGACGAATGGCTGACGGGCCTGTCCACCGGCTCCGCCCGCTCGCGCGTCGCCCGCCTGTTCCTGCATCTGGCGGAGGTGGAGCCCGCCTGCACCGGCGCGCCGGAGGTGGAGCTGTTCAGCCGGGAAGACCTGGGCGCCATGCTCGGCGTCACCACCGAAACCGCCAGCCGGGTGGTGGCGGAGTTCAAGCGCGCCGGCACGGTGACCGAGGTGCGCACCAACCGCTTCCGCTGCGACCTGGAGGCGCTGCGCCACACCGCCGGCGAGTAACCGCCGCCGCGTCGCATCGCCCCCTGGAAGAAGAGGCGATGCGGCCTTACCTTGACGGCCATGGATACCGTCACGCAGATGCTGTTCGGCGCCACCGTGGCGCAGGTGGGCTTCCGCCGCCGGCTTGGTCGCAAGGCCATCGCCGTCGGGGCGGTGCTCGGCCTCGTGCCCGATCTGGACGTCGCCGCCGGGTGGGTCGCCGGACCCTTCGCCGCCTGGGTTCACCACCGCGGCATCACCCATTCGCTGTTCTTCGGGCCGGCCATGGGCGCCCTGCTGGCGCTCGGCCTGTGGCTGTGGTGGCGCCGGCGCGAGCCCGACCGGCGGCCCGATCCGCAGATCCTGGCGTCGTGGGTGTGGCTGACCATCGCGGCGCTGATCACCCACCCGATCATCGACCTGTTCACCAGCTACGGCACCCAGCTGCTGGCGCCGCTTTCGAGCCATCGCTTCGCCATCAACGCCATGCCGATCATCGACCCGATCTACTCGCTGCCGCTGGTGGTGGCGGTGGTGATCGGCGCGGTGGCGGCGCGGCGGGTGCTGCTGGCCCAGGTGGCGGCTGCGGCGGCGCTGCTGTTCATCAGCGCCTGGACGCTGTTCGGCTGGAGCGTCAACGTGCAGGTGGAACAGCTGGTCGCCCGCCAGCTGGCCGCCCCGGCTCAGGTCACCGCCTATCCCACCCTGTTCCAGCCGTGGCTGCGGCGGGTGGTGGTGGAGCGGCCGGAGGCGGTGGAGGTCGGCTTCTATTCCGTGCTGGCGCCGCGCCCCATCGACTGGCGCAGCTTCCCCCGCGGCGAACTGCCGCCGCCGGCCCAGGCGGTGGCGGAGAGCGAGCAGGGCGCCATCTTCCGCTGGTTCGCCATGGACAACGTCATCTGGCACGTCACCCCCGATGGCGACGGCCGCGTGATGGTGGAGGCGCGCGACTACCGCTACGGCATGTTCGGCGGCACCGAACTGGGGTTCTGGGGCATCCGGGCGGTGGTGGATGCCTCCGGCCGCCTGATGGGCGAACCGGAGGCCTTCACCGAACGCCCCGACGCCAGCGGCGACCGCCTGCGCCTGCTGTGGAGCAAGGTGTTCGGCCCCTGAGGCCGGCGCCTTACCAATAGCGCATGGCGGCGCGGAACAGGTCGGCGAGGTCGGCTTCCGTCACCGGCTTCGGGGCCTGCACCAGCAGGCGCTGCTGCGGCCAGGCGCTGTTGACCAGGGCGGGGATGTCGGCGTCGGTATAGCCGATGTCGGACAGGCCGTTGGGGATGCCGGTGGCGCGCATCATCTCCGCCAGGCGCCCGGCCAGCACCGCGCCGGCATCGTCCGGGCCGGCCTGGTGGATGTCGGCCCCCAGGGCGGCGGCGGCGGTCAGGTGGCGCTGCGGGTCGGCATCGGCGGTGAAGCGGAAGGCGGCGGGGGCATTCACCACCACCGAGATGCCGTGCGGCACCATGCCGTGGCCGGCGGCATCGTAACCGGCGGCGCGGTACTCGTGGTTGAGGCCGGCGACGGCGTAGCTCATGGCATGGGGGATGTGGACGCCGGCATTGCCGAAGCTCATGCCGGCGAGCGTGGCGGCGAAGGTGAGGAAGTCGCGCGCCTCGGTGTCGGCGGCATCGGCGGCGGCCCGTTCGAGATAGCGGCCGCCGAGCCGGATGGCCTCCAGCGCGCCGCCGTCGCTCCACGGATTCGCACCCTGGTAGGGCGGCCGCAGGGCCGGCGCGGCGGGCCTGTCGCGGCTGGTGAACAGGCGCGCGGTGTAGCTTTCGATGGCGTGGGTGAGAACGTCGAAGCCGGTGGCTGCGACCACTCCGGCGGGTAGGGTGTAGGTTGCCGTAGGGTCAACCACCGCCAGCCGGGGCTTGAGAAGCCGGTTGGAAATGCCGGTCTTCAGCTGCCGCTCCGGCAGGTCGAAGATGGCGACGCCGGTGGTTTCGCTGCCGGTGCCGCAGGTGGTAGGGCAGGCGATGTGCGGCTTCAGCGGCCCTGGAACCGGCTTCGCCCCGCCCACCGGAGCATTGACGTAGGCCAGCAGGTCGTCGGGCCACGTCGACAGCAGGTTGGCCGCCTTGGCCGTATCCATCACCGACCCGCCGCCCAGCGACACGAAGCCGTCCAGCCGCGCCGACTGGGCGAAGGCGGCGGCGGCGGCGAAGGAGCGGTCGGTCGGCTCCACCTCCACCGCATCATAGACCACCACGTCGAGCCCCGCTTCGCGCAGGGCGGCGAGGGCAGTTGTCATGCACGGCAGGCCGGCGACGGTGCGGTCGGTGAACAGGCCGACGCGCGTCATGCCGAGGCCGCGGGCGTCGCCGCCCAGTTCCGCCAGGGCGCCGTGCCCGTACTTCAGCGGCACCGGGTCGACGGTGAAGATGGTCTCGTGGGTCGGCAGCGCCGGGCGCGGCTGCGGCATGGTGTATCCTCCCGATCCGGTTGCTTTGCTTGTGGTTGCCCTGAGTGTCCGGCGGCGGCGTCCGGCCGTCAAAGGAAATGCGGCTTTATCCTACCGCCGCACCCGGTCTTTTGCGCCCTGCAGTTGTCGGCTGGCGACCGGCCCGAAGGGGTGGGTTTTATTCATGATGTAAATCTAATAAGCTAGTCGTTCCGCGGGGGTGGGAGGGGTTCTGCACGGTCAAGGCGCTTGCATGCTGCATTGCAAGGCGCCATGGTGTTGGGCTTACCGAGCAGGCGCGGCACAGGCAGAATAAGGGGATAAGTCACAATGAGAATCGCCATACCGAAGGAGCGACGCGAAGGCGAGCTTCGCGTGGCGGCGTCGCCCGACACCGTGAAGAAGCTCGTCGGGCTTGGCTTCGACGTGGTGGTCGAGACCGGCGCCGGGGAGGGTGCCGCCTTTACCGATGAAGCGTTCAAGGAAGCCGGAGCGTCCATCGCCGCCACCGCCGCCGAGGCGGTCGGGACGGCCGACGTCATCTTCAAGGTGCAGCGCCCGCTGACCGCCGGCGAAGGCACCGACGAAGTCGCGCAGTACAAGGAAGGCACGGTGCTGGTCTGCCACCTGAAGGCCCTGACGGAGCCGGCGGTGGTGGAGGCCCTGGCCGCCCGCAAGGTGACCAGCTTCGCCATGGAGCTGATGCCGCGCATCACCCGCGCCCAGTCCATGGACATCCTCAGCTCGCAGAACAACCTCGCCGGCTACCGCGCCGTGATCGAGGCTGCGTCCACCTTCAACCGCGCCATGCCGATGATGATGACCGCCGCCGGCACCGTGCCGCCGGCCCGCGTGCTCATCTTCGGCGCCGGCGTCGCCGGCCTGCAGGCGGTCGCCACCGCCAAGCGCATGGGCGCCGTGGTCTATGCCACCGACGTCCGTCCGGCCACCAAGGAACAGGTGCAGTCGCTCGGCGGCAAGTTCGTGGTGGTCGACGAGGCGATGGAGAAGGAAGCGGAGACGGCCGGCGGCTACGCCAAGGAAATGCCGCCCGAATACTTCGAGAAGCAGAAGAAGGTCGTCGGCGAGCACCTGACCAAGGCCGACATGGTCATCACCACCGCGCTGATCCCGGGCCGCAGGGCGCCGACGCTGATCACCGCGGCGCAGGTGGCGACCATGAAGCCGGGCAGCGTCATCGTCGACCTGGCGGCGGAAGCCGGCGGCAACTGCGAACTGACCGAGCCCGAGAAGGTGGTGGTCAAGCACGGCGTCACCATCGTCGGCCACACCAACATGCCGGCCCGGCTGGCGTCGGACTCCAGCCTGCTGTTCGCCAAGAACCTGCTGAACTTCCTCACCCCGCAGGTGAACAAGGACAGCAAGTCGCTTGATTTCAAATGGGATGATGATCTGGTGAAAGGCACCCTCGTCACCCGCGACGGCGCCGTCGTCCACCCCATGCTGAAGAAGGCCGAAGCCGAGGGAGGCCAGTGATGGAACAACAGGAAAAGGTCGCCGGCGCCGCCCAGCTGCTGGCCGAACAGGCCGAGGCCCTGGCGCTGAACGCCCGGCTGGTGGCCGCCGAGGTCGCCCGCCTGACCCAGGATGCCGCCACCGCCGCGGCCGGCGCCCCGAGCGAGTTCTACTGGCTGCTGACCGTCTTCGTGCTGGCCGTCTTCGTCGGCTACTACGTGGTGTGGCGGGTGACGCCGGCGCTGCATTCGCCGCTGATGGCCGTCACCAACGCCGTGTCGTCGGTCATCATCGTCGGCGCCATGCTGGCGGCGGGGCCGGAGGGTTTCTCGGGCTCCAAGGTGCTCGGGTTCTTCGCCGTGGTGCTGGCCAGCGTCAACATCTTCGGCGGCTTCGTGGTCACCCAGCGCATGCTGTCCATGTTCAAGAAGAAGCAGAAGTAAGGGGGACCGCGCACCATGGCTGTAGAAAGCTTCACGATCCTCGCCTACCTGGTGGCGTCGGTCCTGTTCATCCTGGCGCTGCGCGGGCTGTCGAGCCCGGAAACCGCCCGCCAGGGCAACATCTTCGGCATGGTCGGCATGGGCATCGCCATCCTGACCACGCTGGTGTCGCCGGTGGTCCAGTCCTATGTCTGGATCGTCTTCGGCATCATCATCGGCGGCGCCATCGGCACCGTCATCGCCCTGCGCATCCAGATGACGGCCCTGCCGCAGCTGGTGGCCGCCTTCCACTCCCTGGTCGGCCTGGCCGCCGTGCTGGTGGCGGCGGCGGCGCTGTTCAACCCGGAAGCCTATGGCATCGGCCACGTGGGCAAGATCGGCGCCGGTTCGCTGATTGAAATGTCCATCGGCACCGCCGTCGGCGCCATCACCTTCACCGGCTCCATCGTCGCCTTCGCCAAGCTGCAGGGTCTGGTCACCGGCAAGCCGCTGGTGTTCCCCATGCAGCACCCGCTGAACGCGGCGCTCGGCATCCTGGTGATCCTGCTGGTGATCTGGTTCGCCGCCACCGGCTCCTACTTCGCCTTCGGCCTGATCGTGGCGCTGGCCTTCGCGCTCGGCTTCCTGCTGATCCTGCCCATCGGCGGCGCCGACATGCCGGTGATCGTGTCCATGCTGAACAGCTACTCCGGCTGGGCGGCGGCGGGCATCGGCTTCACGCTGGGCAACTCCACCCTGGTCATCACCGGCGCCCTGGTGGGCGCGTCGGGCGCCATCCTGTCCTACATCATGTGCAAGGGCATGAACCGCTCGATCATCAACGTCATCCTCGGCGGCTTCGGCGGCGACACCTCCGCCGCGGCGGCGGGTGGCGTGGCCGGCGACCGGGCGGTGAAGGCCGGTTCGGCCGACGACGCGGCCTTCATCATGAAGAACGCGAGCAAGGTGATCATCGTCCCCGGCTACGGCATGGCGGTCGCCCAGGCGCAGCATGCGGTGCGCGAAATGGCCGACCTGCTGAAGGCCGAAGGGGTGGAGGTACGCTACGCCATTCATCCGGTGGCGGGCCGCATGCCGGGGCACATGAACGTGCTGCTGGCGGAAGCCAACGTGCCCTATGACGAGGTGTTCGAACTCGAAGAGATCAACCACGAGTTCACCACCGCCGACGTCGCCTATGTCATCGGCGCCAACGACGTCACCAACCCGGCCGCCAAGACCGACCCGCAGAGCGCCATCTACGGCATGCCGGTGCTCGACGTGGAAAAGGCCAAGACCGTGCTCTTCATCAAGCGTTCCATGGCCTCCGGCTATGCCGGCGTGGAGAACGAACTGTTCTTCCGCGACAACACCATGATGCTGTTCGGCGACGCGAAGAAGATGACGGAGGAGATCGTCCAGGCCTTGTCCTGACGCTCTTTGCTGGTGCAGTGTAGCAGGGCGGAGTCGGGCAGACTCCGCCCTTTTTTCTCGCACGGGCCATGCCCAAGGAGCCGCCGCATGCCGCAGGACACCGACTGGGAAGGCCTGTACCGCCAGACGCGGCATCGCATCGGCAACACCATGCAGATGCTTCTCAGCCTGCTGCGCCTGCAGATGCGGACCGAGGGGCCGGAGGCGCGTGATGCCCTCGGCCGGCTGGAAGTGCGCATGTCCGCCGCCGCCGCCGCCTATTCCCAGGCCCGCGTCATCGCCGACGACGGCGCCACCCTGGTGGTCGACTTCGCCGCCTATGTGGCGGAAATGGTTGAGGAAGCCCGCAGGCAGGCGGAGCCTGACCCGGTGCCCGACGTCACCCTGGATCTGGTGCCGGCCGACATTCCCCTCGATCAGGCCATCCCCCTCGGCGTTGCCCTGACGGAGGTGCTGGTGAACGCCGTCCGCCACGGCGGCGGGCCGCTGGCCGTCGGCCTGGAGGCGCTGCCGGAGGACGGCATCTGGCGCCTGACCGTGGGCGATGGCGGCGCCGGCGTGCCGGCGGCGGCGGTGCGCGGCAGCGGCCTCGGCCTGCGCATCGCCGAAAGCCTGATGCGTCAGGTGAAGGGCCGGCTGGTGCTCGATCAGGGGCCGGTGCTGCTGGAGTGGCCGGCCGACTGAGGCGGCTGCACCGCCTCCGCCATCACCGCCGCCAGCCGTCGCGCCGCCGGTCCGGCCGTGGCGGCCACCTGCAGGGGGGGGGCCGCGGCGGGCGGCGGCGGCGGGCCCCGTCCCGCCGCGGGCCCCGGCGCCAGGGCGACCAGCCCACCGGCGGCGGCATCGGCGGTGCCGGCCGTGGTCGCCAGCCCCGCCCTCACCGCCGCCGTTGCCGCCGACAGGCCGGGGCCGGAGTAGGCGATGCGATGGGCGATGCCGGCCCCTTCCACCGCCGCCAGCGCCGCCGCCCGGTAGGTGCACGGCGGGTCGAGCAGGGCCAGCGGCAGCGGGCGCGGCAGCGCCGCCAGCCCCTCCGCCGCCAGCCACGCCATGGGCACCGTGCGATGGGCGGCGGCGCCCTCCGCCGCGCCGACCGCCAGGCAGACATCCAGGCCGCCATGGGCCAGTGCATCGCGCAGGGCGGCTGACGGTCCCACCCGGGTTTCCAGCGCCACCGCCGGATGCGCCTCGGCAAAGCGGGCGAGCACGCGCGGCAGGGCGGTCTCAGCGAAATCCTGCACCACGCCCAGCCGCACCACCCCGGTCAACCGCGCCGGCGCCAGCGCCGCCATGGCCTGGTCGTTCAGCGCCAGCAGGCGGCGGGCGTAGGGCAGCAGCGTCTCCCCCGCCGAGGTCAGCGCCAGGTCGCGGGAGTCGCGGCGGAACAGGGCGGTGCCGGTCAGCTCCTCCAGCCGCTTCACCTGCAGGCTGACGGCGGACTGGCTGCGGCCGACTCGCAAGCCGGCCGCCGACATGCCGCCATCGTCCACCACGGCGACAAAGGTGCGCAGCAGGTCGCTCGGCAGCAGGGGCGGCGCGGACATGGTTGAGCATCCTCAATGGAGGCTTGAAGCCTATCAATTTTCCAAATGGACTGCCATGGGCGAGGGTGGCTGCGGTACAGTTTTCCATCGGCAGGAGATCCGCCATGCCCTTCGTCCGCATCACCCTCGGCGCCCATGGCGTCACCCCCGACAACCGCGCCGACCTGGCCCGCATCGCCACCCGCCTGATGGCGGAGGTTCTGGGCAAGCGGGGCGACCTGACCTCGGTGCTGGTGACCGAGGTCGGCGACAGCGACCGCATCTGGACCATCGGCGACCAGTTCCAGCCGGCCGCCGCGGTGGTCGAGGCCTTCATCACCCAGGGCACCAATACCGCCGCCGAGAAGGCTGATTTCATTGCGCAAATGGACGCGGCGCTGCGCCATGTGCTGCCCGAGCTGGCGGCGCCCACCTACGTCATCCTGCAGGAGGTGGCGGCAGAGTCGTGGGGCTGGGGCGGTCGCACCCAGGCCGCCCGTGCCGCCGCCGGCTGAGGGTGGCGGCGGCGCCCTCGTCCGAGCGGAGCAGTGCGTTAAATATCTTGCGCAGCACAGGACCCTGCCTCTACTGTTTTGAACGGGGAGAGCGCCCCGAGGGACATCCCTAGATCCTTGCCAGAGCACGACAATGGGCGGAAAGCCTGGAGTGCGGGGCAGGGGCCTGAACACCCCGCCTGGCCGAACGGGAGGCTATGGTCAGGGCGGGCTGTAAAGGATATTGGACGGCGCCGGCGGCCGGGCAGGCTGCGCGCCGCCTTCTGGGAGGCCTGTGCGCATGGACCTTGCTTGCCAGTTCCTCACCGCCCCGGCGCGACTCCGCCGCGGCGGCTGCAACCTGCGGA
Organism: Caenispirillum bisanense; assembly: GCF_039523075.1. NCBI lineage: Bacteria > Pseudomonadati > Pseudomonadota > Alphaproteobacteria > Rhodospirillales > Novispirillaceae > Caenispirillum > Caenispirillum bisanense. Next base: position 213,066 of record NZ_BAAAEP010000002.1, on the reverse strand, counting down.
GGCCGGCATGACCGCCGCCGCCGCCCTGTCCCGCCCGGCCGACGCGCCGGCCACTGCCGCCGCCGGTGATCCTGCCGCCGGCATCTCCATCGAAAACCTGGTGAAGGTCTACGCCTCGGCCGGCGAGGCGCCGGTGACGGCGCTGGGGGGCGTGTCCATCCGCATCGCGCCGAACGAGTTCTTCACCCTGCTCGGCCCCTCCGGCTGCGGCAAGACGACCCTGCTGCGCTCCATCGCCGGGTTCGAGCAGCCATCCTCCGGCCGGGTGGTGCTGGACGGCGTCGACATCACCGGCGAACCGCCGTTCCGGCGCCCGATCAACACGGTGTTCCAGAACTACGCCCTGTTCCCCCACATGACGGTGGCGCAGAACGTCGCCTTCGGGCTGGAGAAGTCCGGGCTGACCAAGGAGGCGATCACCGCCCGCGTCGACGAGATGCTGGCGCTGGTGCATCTGACGGGCATGCAGCGGCGCATGCCGTCGCAGCTGTCGGGCGGCCAGCAGCAGCGTGTCGCCCTGGCCCGCGCCCTGGCGCCGCACCCCAAGGTGCTGCTGCTGGACGAGCCGCTGTCGGCGCTGGACCTCAAGCTGCGCAAGGGCATGCAGATCGAGCTGAAGCGCCTGCAGCGGGATACCGGCATCACCTTCGTCTTCGTCACCCACGACCAGGAAGAGGCGCTCACCATGAGCGACCGCATCGCGGTGATGAAGGACGGCCACGTGCTGCAGATCGGCGCCCCGCAGGAGATCTACCAGCGGCCGCAGGTGCGCTTCGTCGCCGACTTCATCGGCGAGACCAACTTCCTGAAGGGCACGCTGCAGGACATCGGCGGCGGTCGTTTCGCCGCCCGCATCGCCGGCGCCGCCCTGCCGGTGGCCGACCCGCGCGGCCATCAGCCGGGCGAGACGGTCACCCTGGCGGTACGGCCGGAGCGCACCTTCCTCGCCGCCGCCGGCAGCGATCCGGCCGCGGCGGTGGACGCCACCCTGGCGGCAACGGTCGACACCATCGTCTACTTCGGCACCGACACCACCTATCACCTGCGGGTGGACGGCCTGGACGAGCCGCTGGTGGCGCGGGTGCAGAACCGCGACCAGTCGAGCCCCACATTGGCGCAGGGCGCGCGGGTACGGGTGGGCTTCCCGCCCGATGCGCTGTCGGTGCTGAGGGACTGACCCCATGCTCGACGTCATCCGCCGCTCGCCCCGCCTGCAAAGGCTCCTGCTCATCGGTCCGGCGGTTCTGATCGTCGGCATCTTCATGCTGCTGCCGCTGCTGCTGATGGCCTATGTGTCGTTCCTGGAACGCGGCCAGTACGGCGGCGTGGTGTGGGACGAGTTCACGCCCAATGCCTACGTCAGCTTCTTCTTCGAGCGCGACTTCTTCGACAACCTGGTCGTCAACACCGTTTACGTCAGCATCTACCTGCGCTCCCTCGGGCTGTCGCTGCTGACGACGGTGATCGCGCTGGCCATCGGCTTTCCCGTGGCGCTCTACATCGCGTTGCAGCCGCCATCGCGGCGCAAGCTGCTGATCTTCCTGGTCACCATCCCGTTCTGGACCAACCTGCTGGTGCGCAACTACGCCTGGATCCTGCTGCTGCGGACCAACGGGCTGGTGGACCAGTGGGTGCAGGGCCTGGGGCTGACCGAGGGCAGCGTCTCCATCCTCTACACACCCGCCGCCATCGCCATCGGCCTGACCTACAGCTACCTGCCGTTCATGGTGCTGCCGATCTATGCCAGCCTGGAGAAGCTCGATTTCCGGCTGGTGGAGGCGGCCTACGACCTCTATGCCACGCGCCTGCAGGCGCTGCGGCGGGTGGTGGTGCCGCTCAGCCTGCCGGGCATCGCCGCCGGCTGCACGCTGGTCTTCATCCCCTGCCTCGGCGCCTATGTGACGCCGGAGCTGCTGGGCGGATCGAAGGAGCTGATGATCGGCAACCTGATCCAGCTCCAGTTCGGCGCCTCGCGAAACTGGCCGCTGGGGTCGGCGCTGGCCTTCACGCTGCTGGCCTTCGTGCTGCTGGCCATGCTCGTCTACCTGCTGCGCTTCCGCAAGCTGCCGGAATAAGGGGAGGCACGCCGCCATGGACATCCGCCGCTTTCCCGGCACGCGCCTCGCGACCTGGGTCTTCTTCCTCTACCTCTACCTGCCGATCGTCATCCTGATCGTGCTGTCGTTCAACGAGAACCGCTCCGCCACCATCTGGACCGGCTTCACCACCGACTGGTACGCCCGCGTCCTCGACAACAAGGACATCCTGAACGCCGCCAAGAACTCGCTGATCGTGGCCCTGTGGGCGACGGTGATTGCCACCTGTGCCGCCACCTTCGCCGCCCTTGGCATGGCGCGGCGGCGGTTCAAGGGGCAGACGGCGGTCGCCGGCGTGCTGGCCATGCCGCTGGTGGTGCCGGAGATCGTCACCGCCGTCGCCTCGCTGCTGTTCTTCATCCTGGTCGGTTTCGACCTCGGGCTGCTGACGGTGGTGATCGCCCATACGGTGTTCTGCATCCCCTTCGCCTACCTGCCCATCCGCGCCCGCATCGAGGGCATGGACCCGCGCCTGGGCGAGGCGGCGGCCGACCTTTATGCCGACGAGATGCGCACCTTCCTGCGCGTCACCCTGCCGCTGCTGTGGCCCGGCATCCTGGCGGGGGCGATGCTGGCCTTCATCATCTCGCTGGATGATTTCGTCATCACCTACTTCGTCGCCGGAGCCGGCGCGACGACGCTGCCGGTCTACATCTTCGGCGCCATCCGCATCGGCATCAGCCCGGAGGTCAACGCCATCTCCTCGCTCATGCTGATCGTGTCGCTTGTGTTCGTGTCGCTGTCGACCCTGCTCACCTGGTGGGCGGGGCGGCGCGGCGCCGCCTGACTGAAGCCAAGAAAACACACCGAACAGGAGGCATTCATGGTCACCAGGACGTTGCGCATGGGGTTCACCGCCGCCACGCTGGCGGCGGCGGTCGCGCTGGCCGGGGCTGCCGGCGCCGAGGCGCGGGAGCTGTACCTCTACAACTGGTCCAACTACATCCCGCCCGACCTGCTGAAGCGGTTCGAGCAGGAAACCGGCATCAAGGTCACGCTCGACGTCTACGACAGCAACGAGACCATGCTCGCCAAGCTGCAGGCGGGCGCCACCGGCTATGACATCGTGGTGCCGACGGACTACATCATCCCGCGCATGATCGAAGGCGGCCTGATCCAGAAGATCGACGCCTCCGGCATGGAAAACTTCAAGAACGTCAAGGATGTGTTCCGCGACACGCCGTGGGACCCGCAGCGCGCCTATTCCGTCCCCTACATGTGGGGCACCACCGGCTTTTCCTACGACAGCGGCCGGGTGAACGGCCCGCTGGAGGAAAGCTGGAAGGAATTCTTCGAGCCGCGCGAGGAACTGAAAGGCCAGATCGTCGCCCTCAACGACATGAACGACGTCATTTCGTCGGCCGCCTTCTACCTCGGCTACGAGCGCTGCTTCGAAGACCCCGCCAAGGCGCAGGCGGTGATGGAACTGCTGCAGAAGCAGAAGCCCTTCCTCGCCATGTACCAGTCCGACGGCACCATCGAGCGCATGATCGCCGGCGAGGTCATCATGCATCAGCAGTGGAACGGCGCCGCCCACCGCACCAAGACCGACCGTCCCTCGGTGGTCTATGTCTACCCGAAGGAAGGCCTGCCGTTCTGGGCCGACAACTTCACCATCCCCAAGGGCGCCAAGAACGTGGAGGAAGCCAAGGTCTTCCTCAACTGGATCATGGACCCGAAGAACGCCGCCGAGGCCTCCAACTTCACCGGCTACATGAACGCCATCAACGGCTCGGAAGAGTTCCTGGAGGAAAAGCTGGCCAAGGACCCGGCGGTCAACATGCCGGACGAGTACAGCGACCGCCTGCGCCCGGCCGAGGACTGCGCCAAGCCGGCGCAGGACCTGCGCGACCGCATCTGGACCCGCCTGAAGAGCTGATCCTGCGTCTGAAGCAACGGCCGCTGCCCCTTGAGGCGGCGGCCGTTGCCGCTTTATTACCGTCCCCCCGCAGCCGCCCGGAGTATGCGTCCCATGCCTGATCCCGTCGTCGCCCTGTGGCCCGTGAACGTCGGCCGCCGTCTGGCCCGCCTGGAGGACTGGACGGCCATGGTCGGCGACCGGCTGGCCGCTGCTGCGGCGGCGGGGGCGGATATCCTGGTGCTGCCGGAATACGCCTGCGCCCAATGGCTGTCGGTGCTGCCGGAGAAGCTGGCGCCGACGGCGGAAATCCCCTGGATGGCGGCCCAGGCGCCGGCCCTGCTGTACAGCCTGCGACCGCTGGTTAACCGTCACGACGTGGCGCTGGTCGCCGGCTCCATCCCGCTGCCGGCGCCCGGCGGCGGCTACGCCAACCGGGCGGTGACGCTGCTGCCCGGCGGCGGCGAGATGACCCACGACAAGCTCACCCTGACGCCCGACGAGCGCGACGAAGCCTGCTGGAACCTCGCCAAGGGCAACGCGGTGACGGTGTTCGAGTGGCGCGGCGTGCGCTGGTCGGTGGTCATCTGCCTGGACATCGAACAGCCGGCGGTGGCGGTGGAACTGGGCCGCATGGAACCCGACGTGGTGCTGGTGCCGTCCATGACCACCACCCTGGCCGGTTATCACCGCGTGTTCGACTGCGCCAAGGCCCGCGCCGTGGAACTGTTCGCCTGCGTCGCCGCCGTCGGCACCATCGGCGACTGCGGCGGCTTCTGCCACGGCGCCGACCTCAACATATCGGGCGCCGCCGCCTATGTGCCGTGCGAGCGCGACCTCGGCCACACCGGCGTGTGGGGCACGCCGCTGCCGCCGCGCGGCGCCGCCGACGACGAGGGGCCGCTGTGGGTCAGCCCGCCGCTGCCGGTCGAACGCCTGCGGGCCATGAAGCGCGACGGCACCGCCGCCGTGTGGACCGGCATGTACGACGCCGCCGCGCTGGAATGCCGCGACCTCACCCTCACCCGGCCGGCGGGCTGAGGCGCAGCAGGCGGCCCTCCGCCTCGTCGGTGAGCACGTAGACGGCGCCGTCGGGGCCGACGCGCACATCGCGCACGCGGCTGCCGATGGGGATGCCTTCCTCGTGCACCACCTCGCGGCCGTTCAGTTCCACCCGCACCACGTTCTGGGTCACCAGCCCGCCCACCAGCAGGTTGCCCTGCCACTGCGGGAAGGCATCGGCGGTGTAGAACGCCATGCCGGAGGCGGCCAGCACCGGCGTCCAGTAGTGGATGGCGCGCTCGAATTCCGGCCGCGTCGGCGGGTCGGGGATTTCGCGGTTGTCGTAGTGGATACCCCAGCTGACCTCCGGCCAGCCGTAGTTCTTGCCGGCCTCGGGGATGTTCAGTTCATCGCCGCCGAGGGGGCCGTGCTCGTGAACCCACAGCTCGCCGGTCTCGGGGTGGATGGCGGCGCCCTGGATGTTGCGGTGGCCGTAGGACCAGATTTCCGCCTGCGCATCGTCGCGGCCGACGAAGGGGTTGTCGTCGGGCACGCTGCCGTCGTCGTTGACGCGCACCACGGCGCCCAGGTGGCTGCGCAGGTCCTGCGCCGGCTCGAACTTGAACCGCTCGCCCAGGCCGACGAACAGGGTGCCGTCGGGCGCGAAGGCGAGGCGGGAGCCGAAGTGCTTGCCGCCGGAGACCTTGGGCTGCTGGCTGAAGACGATTTCCGTCGCCTCCAGCGCATCGTCGGTCAGCCGGCCGCGCAGCACGGCGGTGGAGGCGCCCTCGCCGCCGGGTTCGGAAAAGGTGAGGTAGACCAGCGAATTCTCGGCGAAGTCCGGGTGCAGGTGGACGTCGAGCAGGCCGCCCTGGTCCTCGGCATAGATCTCCGGCAGGCCGGCCAGCGGCGGCGACAGGCTGCCGTCGGTACCGACGATGCGCAGGCGGCCGGGGCGTTCGGTCACCAGCATGCGGCCGTCGGGCAGGAAGGCGACGGCCCAGGGGTGCTCCAGCCCCTCGGCCACCACGGCGATCTCCACCGGCCCGTGCTCGCCGTTGTAGATCTGCGCCACCTGCGCCTGGGCGGGCACGGCGGAGGCGATCAGCGCCGCCGCGGTGGCCGCCGCTGCCGTCGCGCCGGCCGTCGTCATGGTGCGGGCCATGGTTTCTTCTCCCTGTCCTGGTGAACTGCAGCGTTGCTGCGTCTACGCAGGGCGGGGACGGCCGTTGCATGACTGCCGGATGAACGCGGTCAGGTGGTGCGCCCGGCATCGCCGGCCGGATCGCCGCTGAAGGCGCGGCCACCGGGGCTGAGGACCGGGTAGACGACGGCGGTGATGTGGGAGTTGATGCGCTTGAAATCGCGCAGCAGGTCCAGGTGGATGGCGCTGGTCTCGATGCTTTCGGCATAGCCCTTGCGCAGGCGGTCCAGGTGGCGCTGGGTGGCGCGGAATTCCTGCTCTCGGTAAAGGCGCTTTTCCTCCAGAAGCTGCTCGGCAAGGTCGGTTTCGCCGGACAGGAAGACGTTGAGGGCGGTCTGGAAGTTGTCCACCAGCCGGCGGTGCAGGCGCTCGATCTCGCGCCGGCCGGCGTCGGAGAAGGCGAGGCTGCGCTTCTCCTTGCGCTCCGCCAGGGCCATGAGGTTGCGGTCGATGATGTCGCCGATGTGCTCCAGGTTGGTGACGAAACTGAAGATGGCCATGCAGCGGCGGCTTTCCTCGGCGCTGAGGGGCTGGCGGCTGATTTCGGTCAGGTAGAGCTTGATGGCCTCGTTCAGGCGGTCGACGTCGTCGTCCATGCGCTCGATGGTCTTGATGGCAGCCGGGTCGCGCTGGCGGAACGGGGTGATGCTGGCGTCGAGCATGCAGAACACCAGATCGCCCATGCGCAGCGCCTCGCGGGTGGCGTTGTTGAGGGCGTGGGGCACGTCGGCCACCTGATCCTCGCGCAGGTGCAGGGGCTGGATGGGGCCGCCGGCGCCGGCCTCCTCCTCCGGCGCCTTCGGCACCATGCGGGTCACCAGCTTCGCCGCCGGGCCGATGAGCGGCAGGAACACCACCGCCAGGGCGATGTTGAACAGCATGTGGAAGTTGGCGATCTGCCGTGTCGGATCGGCGGCGAGGGCGGCCACCGCATCCTCGATCAGCGGCAGCAGGGCCAGCGCCACGGCGACGCCCACCAGCCGGAACAGCAGGTTGCCGACGGCGATGCGGCGCCCCTCCGGCGGTCCCGGCATGCTCGCCACCAGGGCCGGCAGCGGACCGCCCAGGTTGACGCCGAGGGTGAGCAGATAGGCCACCGTCAACGGCATGTCGCCGGCCGCCACCAGCGACATCACCAGCAGCACCATGGCGAGGCTGGAATGGCTGACCCAGGTGAGCAGGGCGCCCAGCAGCAGGGCCAGCAGCGGCTCGTTGCCGAGGGCGGCGATCACCTGCTGCATCAGGTTGGACTGGCGCACCGGCTCCGACCCGCCGACGATGAGGCCGAGGGCGATGAGCACCAGCGCCAGACCGAGCAGGATGCGGCCGGTGTTGCGGCACGTCTTGCTGCGGCACAGGGAGAACACGGCGAAGCCGGCCACGGCCAGCAGCGGACCCAGGGGGCCGAGGTTGAAGCTCAGCACCTGCGCCACCACGGTGGTGCCGACATCGGCCCCGAGCGCCAGCGCCAGGCCGGCGACGGTGGTCAGCAGCCCGCGGCTGGCGAAGGAGCCGGCCAGCATGATGACGGCGGTGCTCGACTGCACCAGGGTGGTGAGCAGGGCGCCGGTGGCGGCGGCGCTGAAGCGGTTGCCGGTCGCCCGCGCCACCGCCAGCCGCAGATGGGAGCCGAGCGCCCGGATGGCGCCGGTGCGCACCATGCGCAGGCCCCACAGCAGCAGCGCCACGCCGCCGAGGACTTCTATGAGGCCGCTGGTGCCGGGTCCGATTTCCATGGCTCCCGTTCGGTGACTGTCATCAAACTGTCATGAACAACGCCTTGATCATCCTCCAGGCAGCATGACGACCGCAGGGAAACAATGTTGTTCCGGTGCGCCGTCTGGTGGCCTGGAGGGAAACGATCATATTGGACGGCAACAGCACTCCTGTCGGAGGACATAACCATGATCACCCTGCGCCGATCCGAAGAACGCGGCCATGCCGACTTCGGCTGGCTGGACAGCCGTCATACCTTCTCGTTCGGTCATTACATGGACCCGCGCCACATGGGCTTCCGCACCCTGCGGGTCATCAACGACGACCGCGTGGTGCCGGGCGCCGGCTTCGGCGAGCACGGCCACCGCGACATGGAGATCATCTCCTACGTCGTCGATGGCACGCTCGCCCACAAGGACAGCCTCGGCAACGTGGAGACGGTGGGGCCGGGCGAGGTGCAGGTTATGACCGCCGGCACCGGCATCCGCCATTCGGAGTTCAACGGCTCCGACAGCGATCCGGTGCGCTTCCTGCAGATGTGGGTGCTGCCGCGCGAGAACGGGCTGACGCCCGGCTACGTGCAGAAGCGCTTCGGCCGTCAGGACAAGTGCGGCCGGCTGGCGCTGCTGGTGTCCCCCGACGGCCGCGACGGCTCGCTGCCCATCCACCAGGACGTCAGCCTGTCGGCGGCGCTGCTGGCGGCGGGGCAGGCGGTGACGGCGCCGGTGACGCCCGGCCGGCACCTGTGGGTGCAGGTGGTGCGCGGCGGCGTGGCGCTCGACGACCTCACCTTGCGCGAAGGCGACGGCGCCGCGGTCAGTGACGAGGCCGCCGTCACCCTGGAAGGGCTCGCCGATGAGTCCGAAGTGCTGGTGTGGGATCTCGCCTGAGCCGGCATGGCCTCGGCCGGAGGTGGAAAGGCACCCTCCGCTTTCGTTTCTTTCGGATGCGCATCCGCCGCGAACCTTTCGCCACGGCGAATTTCGTGGCAGGCTGAAACGAAAGAAAACGAAAAGGGGAGGGTGTTTCCATGCAGGACCTGACGCCGCGGCTGGCCGACATCCTCACCCTGGCGCGCGACCAGGGGCGGGTGGTGGTGGATGATCTGGCGGTGCGGTTCGGTGTCACGCCGCAGACCATCCGCAAGGATCTCAACGACCTGTGCGACCGCCGCCTGCTCAAGCGCGTCCATGGCGGCGCCGTGCTGGCCAGCAGCGTGGAGAACCTGCGCTACGACGCCCGCCGGGTGCTGGCCGCCGACGAGAAGGGCCGTATCGGCCGCCATGCCGCCTCGCTTATCCCCGACGACTGCTCGCTGTTCATCAACATCGGCACCACGACGGAGGAAGTGGCGCGCGCCCTGACGGCCCACCGCGACCTGCTGGCCATCACCAATAACATCAACGTTGCCAACATCCTGCACCAGGTTCCTCAGATCGAGACGATCATCGTCGGCGGCGTGCTGCGGCATTCCGACGGCGGCATCGTCGGCGAATCGGCCACCGACTTCATCAACCAGTTCAAGGTCGACTACGCCGTCATTGGCGCCTCGGCCATCGAGGAAGACGGTGCCCTGCTCGACTACGATTACCGCGAGGTGCGGGTGTCGCAGGCCATCATCGCGAATGCCCGCACGGTGGTGCTGGTGGCCGATCACATGAAGTTCAGCCGCAGCGCCCCGGTGCGCATCGGCCACATCGCCCAGATCGACGTCCTGGTCACCGATGCCGAGCCGCCGGAAAGCCTTGCGAAAGTGTGCGCCGATGCCGGCGTGCGGGTGGAAATCGCACCGGCCTGACCGCTAAGACGAAAGAGTGCGAAACCCGCGTTTCCGATTTCGTAATTTTCACTTTGCAAGCCGCAGATTTTCGACTAGCCTCCTTAGTGAAAGTTCCGTGATGGGTTCCCTCGGCTCGGGGCCCCGTCGTTCCAGGCTAGCCGGGAGCAACCCGACGGCCGCCACAGGACGGAGCAAAGGGAGGCCATGCAGCCGCAAGATTTCGACATCGCCATCATTGGCGGTGGCGTCAACGGGTGTGGTATTGCCCGCGACGCCGCCGGACGCGGCCTCTCGGTCTACCTGTGCGAGCAGGCGGATCTGGCCGGGGCGACTTCCTCCGCCAGCACCAAGCTGATCCACGGCGGCCTGCGCTACCTGGAATATTACGAGTTCCGGCTGGTGCGCGAGGCGCTGATCGAGCGCGAGACGCTGCTGCGCGCGGCGCCGCACATCATCTGGCCGCTGCGCTTCATCCTGCCGCACCACAACGGCCTGCGCCCCGGCTGGCTCATCCGCCTCGGCCTGTTCCTGTACGATCACCTGGGCGGCCGCGAGATCCTGCCCGGCACGCGTCAGATCGACCTCACCACCGACCCGCTCGGCGCGCCGCTGAAGGACGACTTCTCCAAGGGCTTCGAGTATTCCGACTGCTGGGTGGAAGACAGCCGCCTGGTGGTGCTGAACGCCATGGACGCCCGCGACCGCGGCGCCGTCGTCCACACCCGCAGCCGCCTGCGCAGCGCCGAACGCCAGGGCGACCGCTGGCTGGTGACGGTGGAGGACGCCGACACCGGCGCCGCCCGTCATGTGCGGGCGAAGGCGGTGGTGAACGCCGCCGGCCCGTGGGTGGCGGAGGTGCTGACCAGCCGCCTGCGCATGAACAGCCCGGCGCGGGTGCGCATGGTAAAGGGCAGCCACATCATCGTGCCGCGCCTCTATGACCACGACCGCGCCTTCATCTTCCAGAACCCGGACCGGCGCATCATCTTCGCCGTGCCATACGAGACCGACTTCACCCTGGTCGGCACCACCGATGAGGACTTCCAGGGCGACCCCGCCGACGTCCATATCGCCACCGGCGAGGTGGAGTACCTCTGCCGTGCCGCCAGCGCCTACTTCAAGACGCCGGTGCGGCAGGAGGACATCGTTCACACCTTCTCCGGCGTGCGGCCGCTCTATGACGACGGTGCCAGCGAGGCCCGTGCCGCCACCCGCGACTATGTGATCGAGGTGGACGGGCAGGGCGACCAGCCGCCGCTGGTCAGCGTCTTCGGCGGCAAGATCACCACCTACCGCAAGCTGGCGGAAGCGGTGCTGGAGAAGCTGGCGCCGGCCTTCCCCGCCATGGGGCGGCCGTGGACGGCGGCGGCGCCGCTGCCCGGCGGCAATTTCGCGGTGACGGCGGTGGATGCGCTGGTGGACCAGCTGCGTGCCGCCCATCCCTTCCTTGACGAAGCCTGGGCCCGCCGGCTGGTGCGCGCCTACGGCACCCTGGCCGGCCGCATGCTGAAGGATGCCCGCACCGCCGCCGACCTGGGCGAGGACTTCGGCGCCACCCTGACCGCGCGCGAGGTGGCCTGGCTGATGGACGAGGAATGGGGGGTTGCCGCCGATGACGTGCTGTGGCGGCGCTCCAAGCTCGGCCTGCGCCTGACGCCGGCCCAGCGCGACCGCCTGGAGGATTGGATGCAGGCGCGCAGACACGGCCAGGACGCCCCGGCCCTGCGCCAGGGAGGGGCGGCATGACGCTCGAATTGCACAACGTTTCCAAGGTGGTGGACCGCGAGACGCACATCCGCGACGTCTCCCTGCGGCTGGAGCGGGGCAGCCTGAACGTGCTGCTCGGCCCCACCCTGTCGGGCAAGACCAGCCTGATGCGGCTGATGGCGGGCCTCGACGAGCCGACCGCCGGCCGCATCGTCATGAACGGCCGCGACGTCACCGGCCTGCCGGTGCGCAAGCGCTCGGTCGCCATGGTCTACCAGCAGTTCATCAACTACCCGACCCTCAGCGTGTGGGAGAACATCGCCTCACCGCTGAAGGTGGCCGGCCGCCCCAGGGACGAGATCGACCGCAAGGTGGCGGAGGCGGCGCGCCTCTTGCGCATCGACCGCATGCTCGACCGCACGCCGCTGGAACTGTCCGGCGGCCAGCAGCAGCGCACCGCCCTGGCGCGGGCGCTGGTGAAGGGGGCGGAGCTGGTGCTGCTGGACGAGCCGCTCGCCAACCTGGACTACAAGCTGCGCGAGGAACTGCGGGAGGAACTGCCGCGCATCTTCGCCGCCTCCGGCGCCATCCTGGTCTATGCCACCACCGAACCGGCGGAAGCCCTGCTGCTCGGCGGCCACACGGCGACCCTGCACGAAGGCGCCGTCACCCAGTTCGGGCCGACGCTGGAGGTCTACCGCCGGCCGCACGACCGCCGCACGGCCCAGGTGTTCTCCGACCCGCCCATGAACTTCCTCGACATCGAGGTGCGCGGTGGCATGGCCTGGATCGGCGAGGCGGTGGTGCCGGCGACCGGATCGCTGCGCGGCCTTGCCGACGGCGACTACACCATCGGCTTCCGCCCCAACCACCTGGCGCTGGCCGCGGGCCGCCCCGATGCCATCGCCCTGTCGGCGGTGGTGGCGGTGACCGAGATCACCGGGTCGGAAAGCTTCGTCCACATGGACTATGCCGGCTGCCGCTGGGTCGCCCTGGCGCACGGCGTCCACGAGCCGGCCATCGACACCGAGGTGCGCGTCTGGCTGGACCCGCACCGCTTCTTCGTATTCGGCCGCGACGGCCGGCTGGTGGCGGCGCCCGCCACCGCCGCCGCTGCCGCCGCCTGAGCCGGCAAGGAAGGACCACGCCCATGGCCCGCATCGACCTCTCCCGCCTGGCCCATTCCTATGTGCCGCAGCCCAAGGCCAAGAGCGACTACGCCCTGAAGGAATTCGACCTGACCTGGGACGACGGCGGCGCCTATGCCCTGCTCGGCCCGTCGGGGTGCGGCAAGACGACGCTGCTCAACATCATCTCCGGCCTGCTGGCCCCCAGCCACGGACGCATCCTGTTCGACGGCGAGGACGTGACCATGCTGCCGCCGGAGGCGCGCAACATCGCCCAGGTGTTCCAGTTCCCCGTCGTCTACGACAGCATGACGGTGCGCGACAACCTTGCCTTCCCGCTGCGCAACCGCGGCGTCCCGGCCGACGAGATCGACCGCCGGGTGAAGGAAATCGCCGAGATGCTGGAAATGACGCCGGTATTGTCGCGCAAGGCCAGCAACCTGACCGCCGACGCCAAGCAGAAGATCAGCCTCGGCCGCGGTCTGGTGCGGGCCGACGTCAACGCCATCCTGTTCGACGAGCCGCTGACGGTCATCGACCCCCATCTCAAGTGGCTGCTGCGCAGCCAGCTGAAGCACCTGCACCGGCGCTTCGCCCACACCATGATCTACGTCACCCACGACCAGACCGAGGCCCTGACCTTCGCCGACAAGGTGGTGGTGATGTACGACGGCGAGGTGGTGCAGGTGGGCACCCCGCACGAGCTGTTCCAGCGCCCGGCCCATACCTTCGTCGGCTACTTCATCGGCAGCCCCGGCATGAACGTGCTGCCGTGTCGTGTCGACGGTGCGCTGGCGACGGTCGGCAGCCATCAGGTGCCCTTGCGCGGCGGCTACCGCGCCCTGCCGCAGGGGGCCAAGACCGAGATCGGCGTGCGGCCCGAGTTCGTGCGCCTGTCGCGGACCGACGGCCTGCCGGTGCAGGTGGAGCGGGTGGACGACGTCGGCCGCTTCCGGGTGGTCAAGGCGCGGCTGGACGGACTGGCCGTCAACGCCCTGCTGCCGGAGGACGCCGAGGTGCCGGCCGATGGCGTGCGCGTACACTTCGACCCGCAGGCGACCAACCTCTACGTCGACGATCACCTGTGGCTGACCGAGGGGGAGGCCTGAGCCATGGACAAGAAGCTGAACAACAAGGCGTGGTTCATGGTGCTGCCGGTGGTGGTGCTGGTGGCCTTTTCCGCCCTGGTGCCGCTGATGACGGTGGTGAACTATTCCGTCCAGGACACCTTCGGCAACAACGCCTTCTTCTGGGCCGGCACGGCGTGGTTCGAGGACGTGCTGACCAGCAGCCGCTTCCACGATGCCCTGTGGCGGCAGTTCCTGTTCTCCGGCATCATCCTGGCCATCGAGATCCCGCTCGGCATCGCGGTTGCGCTCGCCATGCCGCGCAAGGGCTGGCTGGTGCCGGTGTGCCTGGTGACCATGGCGCTGCCGCTGCTGATCCCCTGGAACGTGGTCGGCACCATCTGGCAGGTGTTCGCCCGCCCCGACATCGGGCTGCTCGGCAACTTCCTGAACAACGTCCTCGGCGTCGGCTTCAACTATACCCTGGTGCCGCTGCACGCCTGGATCACCGTCATCGTCATGGACGTGTGGCACTGGACCAGTCTGGTGGTGCTGCTGTGCTACGCCGGCCTGCAGTCGATCCCCGACGCCTATTACCAGGCGGCGCGCATCGACGGCGCCAGCAAGTGGGCGATCTTCCGCTACATCCAGCTGCCCAAGATGCAGCGGGTGCTGGTGATCGCCGTGCTGCTGCGGTTCATGGACAGCTTCATGATCTACACCGAGCCCTTCGTCGTCACCGGCGGCGGCCCCGGCAGCGCCACCACCTTCCTGTCCATCGACCTGGTGAAGATGGCCATCGGCCAGTTCGACCTCGGCCGCGCCGCCGCCTTCTCCATCGTCTACTTCCTGATCATCCTGCTGGTGTCGTGGGCCTTCTACACGGTCATGACCGGCAAGACGAAGGACGCCCCGTGATGCAGGAAACTCCCATCGCCGCCATCTCCGCCGGCGCCCAGACGCCGACCCGCCGGCCGGTGGTCGATGCCCGCGCCCGGGCCCGCGCCACCCGCCGCCGGCTGCCCAAGCGGTGGATCGTGCCGACGCTCTACATCGTCTTCCTGCTCCTGCCGATCTACTGGCTGTTCACCATGAGCATCAAGACGAACACCGAGATCCTGTCGACCTTCACCCTGTGGCCGAACAACCCGACGCTGGCCAACTACATGGTCATCTTCACCGATCCGTCGTGGTATCGCGGCTACATCAACTCGACCATCTATGTCGTTCTGAACACGGTGATTTCCGTCGCCGTGGCGCTGCCGGCGGCCTATGCCTTCTCGCGCTACCGCTTCCTTGGCGACAAGCACCTGTTCTTCTGGCTGCTGACCAACCGCATGGCCCCGCCGGCCGTCTTCGCGCTGCCGTTCTTCCAGCTGTATTCGGCGGTCGGGCTGTTTGACACCCACATCGCCGTGGCGCTCGCCCACTGCCTGTTCAACGTGCCGCTGGCGGTGTGGATTCTCGAAGGCTTCATGTCGGGCGTGCCGAAGGAGATCGACGAGACGGCCTATATCGACGGCTACAGCTTCCCGCGCTTCTTCACCCGCATCTTCATGCCGCAGATCGCCAGCGGCATCGGCGTCGCCGCCTTCTTCTGCTTCATGTTCAGCTGGGTGGAGCTGCTGCTGGCCCGCACCCTGACCGCCACCGAGGCCAAGCCGATCTCGGCCATCATGACCCGCACCGTCTCCGCCTCCGGCATGGACTGGGGCGTGCTGGCGGCCGCCGGCTTCCTGACGCTGATCCCCGGCGCCCTCGTGATCTGGTTCGTGCGCAACTACATCGCCAAGGGCTTCGCCCTGGGCCGCGTGTGAGCGAAGGAGACTTCCGCCATGACACTCGCCTGGATGGCCTGGACGTGGCCCACCGCCATCTTCTTCCTGTCCATCGTCACCGCCCTCATCGCCATGACGGTGTGGGACATCGCCCGGCCGCAGACCGAACGGGTCGGCGTGCTGCGCATCGTCACCACCCGCGGCGACCGGCTGTTCATCTCGCTGCTGGGGGCGGCGTGGATCCATCTCGGCTGGCTTGGCCTGACGGACATGGCGCTGTGGGGCGCCTCCATCCTGTCGGTCGTCTATGCCGCCTGCGTCTTCCGCTGGGTCTGAGCCTGCGGGCTCGGCACCCGGCCGGGAACCGGGGGAGGATGCGGCCCCCGACCACCTTACCCGCATCGAACCCGCATCCGGGGCAATCACCCGGAGCATTCAGGGAGGAACACACATGATGCGTCGTTCGCTGGCGGCAGCCACCGCCATGCTGGTCGTCCTCGGACCCGGCAGCGCCTGGGCCGACATGGAGGCGGCCAAGCGGTGGATCGAGAGCGAGTTCCAGCCCTCCACGCTGTCCAAGGAAGACCAGCTGAAGGAGATGGAATGGTTCATCAAGGCGGCCGAGCCCTTCAAGGGCATGGACATCAAGGTCGTTTCGGAAACCATCACCACCCATGAATACGAGGCCAAGACCCTCGCCCGCGCCTTCACCGAGATCACCGGCATCAAGGTCACCCACGACCTGATCGGCGAAGGCGACGTGATCGAGAAGCTGCAGACCCAGATGCAGTCCGGCCAGAACATCTATGACGCCTGGGTCAACGACAGCGACCTCATCGGCACCCACATCCGCTACGACCAGGTGGTGCCGCTGTCCGACTGGATGGAGGGCACGGGCAAGGACGTCACCAACCCCATGCTGGACATCCAGGACTTCATGGGGATTTCCTTCACCACCGGGCCGGACGGCAAGATCTACCAGCTGCCCAACCAGCAGTTCGCCAACCTCTACTGGTTCCGCTACGACTGGTTCAGCGACCCCGACCTGCAGGCCCGGTTCAAGGAAAAGTACGGCTACGACCTGGGCGTGCCGGTCAACTGGTCGGCCTATGAGGACATCGCCGACTTCTTCACCAACGACGTGAAGGAGATCAACGGCCAGCGCGTCTACGGCCACATGGACTACGGCAAGAAGGACCCGTCGCTCGGCTGGCGGTTCACCGATGCCTGGCTGTCCATGGCCGGCGCCGGCGACAAGGGCCTGCCCAACGGCAAGCCGGTGGACGAATGGGGCATCCGCGTCGACGGCTGCCGCCCGGTCGGCTCGTCGGTGGAGCGCGGTGGCGACACCAACGGCCCGGCCGCCGTCTTCGCCCTCACCAAGTACATCGACTGGCTGAAGCAGTACGCGCCGCCGGAAGCGGCCGGCATGACCTTCTCCGAGGCCGGGCCGGTGCCGGCGCAGGGCAACGTCGCCCAGCAGATATTCTGGTACACCGCCTTCACCGCCGACATGGCCAAGGACGGCCTGCCGGTGGTCGACGACAGCGGCAATCCCAAGTGGCGCATGGCGCCGAGCCCGCACGGCCCGTACTGGGAAGAGGGCATGAAGCTCGGCTACCAGGATGCCGGCTCGTGGACGCTGCTCAAGTCGACGCCGGAAGCGCGCCGCAAGGCGGCCTGGCTCTATGCCCAGTTCACCGTCGCCAAGTCGGTCAGCCTGAAGAAGACCCACGTCGGCCTGACGCCCATCCGCGACAGCGACATCCGGCATGAGTCCTTCACCGAACGGGCGCCCAAGCTGGGCGGTCTGGTGGAGTTCTACCGCAGCCCGGCCCGCGTGCTGTGGACCCCGACCGGCACCAACGTGCCCGACTACCCGAAGCTGGCGCAGCTGTGGTGGCAGAACGTCGCCCAGGCGGTGACCGGCGAGGTGACGCCGCAGCAGGCCATGGACACCCTGGCGAAGCAGCAGGATGACGTCATGGCCCGCCTGGAGCGTGCCGGCATCCAGGGCGAGTGCGGCCCCAAGCTGAACGAGCCGCGCGACGCCCAGTACTGGTTCGACCAGCCGGGCGCGCCCAAGCCCAAGCTGGCGAACGAGAAGGAACAGGGCCAGACCGTCTCCTACGACGAACTGGTCAAGTCCTGGCAGGACGCCAACGCGGCCAACTGATCCGCTTCCTCCCGTACCCTTCCTAACCCCAACTCGGGCCGGGGGCGCACCCGCGCCGCCGGCCCCTTCTTTTCCGGGGGAGACCGAGCACCATGACCGGCTATGTCCTCGCCATCGACCAGGGCACCACGTCGTCGCGGGCGATCCTGTTCGACCGCGACCGCCGTGTGCGCGCCATTGCGCAGCAGGAATTCCCCCAGCACTTTCCCGCCTCCGGCTGGGTGGAGCACGACCCGGAAGACCTGTGGCGCACGGTGGTGCAGACCGGCCGCGAGGTGATGGCCAAGGCCGGCGCCACCGCCGCCGACATCGCCGGCATCGGCATCACCAACCAGCGCGAGACGACGGTGGTTTGGGAGCGGAAGACCGGCCGCGCCATCCACAACGCCATCGTCTGGCAGGACCGCCGCACCCATGCCCTGTGCGACAGCCTGCGCCGCGACGGCCACGAGACCGAGGCGCGCAGCCGCACCGGCCTGCTCATCGACCCCTATTTCTCCGGCACCAAGCTGGCCTGGATCCTCGACCGGGTGGAGGGCGCCCGCGCCCGCGCCGCCGCCGGCGAGCTGTGCTTCGGCACCGTCGACAGTTTCCTGCTGTGGCGCCTGACCGGCGGGCGCAGCCATGCCACCGACGCCACCAACGCCAGCCGCACCCTGCTGTGGAACATCCACACCGGCGAATGGGACGCGGTGATGGGCGACATCCTGAAGGTGCCGGCCGCCGTGCTGCCGGAGGTGCGCGACTGCGCCGCCGACTTCGGCGAGACCCTGCCGGAGCTGTTCGGCGGCCCCATCCGCGTGCTCGGCATGGCCGGCGACCAACAGGCCGCCTGCATCGGCCAGGCCTGCTTCGAGCCGGGCATGATCAAGTCCACCTACGGCACCGGCTGCTTCGCCCTGCTCAACACCGGGCCGCAGAGCGTCACCAGCCGCAACCGCCTGCTCACCACCGTCATGATGCAGCTGGACGGCAAGCGCACCTATGCGCTGGAAGGCTCCATCTTCGTTGCCGGCGCCGCCGTGCAGTGGCTGCGCGATGCCATGGGGCTGATCTCCGCCGCCTCCGAAACCCAGGCGCTGGCCGAACAGGCCGACGAGGCGCAGGAGGTCTATCTGGTGCCGGCCTTCGTCGGCCTGGGGGCGCCCTACTGGGATGCGGCGGCGCGGGGGGCGGTCTACGGCCTCACCCGCGCCACCGGCCCGCGCGAGTTCGCCCGCGCGGCGCTGGAATGCGTCGCCTACCAGACCCGCGACCTGCTCGACGCCATGCGTGGCGACTGGGGCGGCAATGACTTCGGCGCCTCCGTCCTGCGCTGCGACGGCGGCATGGTGGCAAGCGACTGGATGATGCAGTTCCTGGCCGACATCCTCGATACCCCGGTCGACCGCCCCGACACCCTGGAGACGACGGCGCTGGGGGCGGCCTATCTCGCCGGCTACCGCGCCGGGTTCTACCCGCCGCCGGCGGAGTTCGCCCGCCAGTGGCACCTGGACCGCCGCTTCGAGCCGGCCATGGCCGAGCCGGTGCGGGCGCGCAAGGTGGCCGGCTGGCGCGACGCCGTCCGCCGCACCCTCACCGCCGCGCCGGCCGCCGAGTGATCTTGCCCCTGCCGGCCGGGCGTGGCATCCCTGCGCCGACCACTGGCGGATGAGGCAGGCATGGCGGCGACGGCTTTCGATCTGACGGGACGGGTGGCGCTGGTGACCGGCGCCGGCGGCGGCCTCCGGGCCGCGTCGGCGATGGCACTGGCCGGGTCGGGGGCGACGGTGCTGCTCGCCGGCCGCAGCCCGGCGCCGCTGGAGGCCCTGGCGGCGCGGCTGCCGGGGGCGGTGGCGCTGCCGCTCGACATCACCGACGAGGCCGCCTGCGAAGCCGCCTTCGCCCGCATCGCCGACCGGTTCGGCGGCCTCGACATCCTGGTGAACAACGCCGGCGCCCGCGACCGCCGTCCGCTCGACCAGCTGGACACGGCGGCGGCGCGGCGGCTGCTGGAGACCAACCTGGTGGCGCCATTCCACCTCAGCCGGGCGGCGGCGCGGCAGATGGCGGGCAAGGGGCGGGGTCGGATCATCAACGTCACCTCCATCGCCGGCCCCATCTCCCGCGCCGGCGACGCCGCCTACACCATGTCCAAGGGCGGGCTGGAGGCGCTGACCCGCGCCCTGGCGGCGGAACTGGGCGGGCAGGGCATCACCGTCAACGCGGTGGCGCCCGGCTTCTTCGCCACCGACGCCAATGCCGCCATGGTGGCCGACGCCGGCATCGCCGACTGGCTCGCCCGCCGCACCTCCCTCGGCCGCTGGGGCCGGCCGGAGGAGATCGGCGGCGCGGTGGTCTTTCTTGCCTCCGACGCCGCCTCCTACGTCACCGGCCATGTGCTGTTCGTTGACGGCGGATACATCGCGCACTTCTGACCGCGCATAAGCCCTTGACTCTTTGTGTCTTGCGGCTGCGGCCAAAGGCTCGAATATCAAGGGCTGGCAGCCACGGAAGGCGACAGCATGACCGCGCACCGAGACGATCCTCCGGCCCGCGAGGGCGAGACCACGTCGTGGGAAGCGGAATGGGCCGCCCACAAGGCCGTCAACGCGGCGGAGCGGCGCAAGCGCGGCCCCATCCTGCGCTGCATGGCGCGCGGCTTCCGCCTGCGCTGCCCGCGCTGCGGCGAAGGCAAGGTGCTGCGGCGCTTCCTTGAGCCCAACCCGGCCTGCGACTGCTGCGGCGAGGACTACAGCGCCATCCGCACCGACGACTTCGCCCCCTGGCTCGGCATCCTGGTGATCGGCCACGTGCTGGTGCCGCTGGCGATCCTGGTCGAGACCTTGTTCCAGCCGTCGCTGACCGCCCACCTGATCATCTGGACCCTGGTCGGGCTGGAAATGGTGCTGCTGTTCCTGCCGCGCGCCAAGGGCATGGCGCTCGGCCTCATGTGGTCCCTCAACCTGCGCGGCGACGAGCATCAGCATTGACCCACGACGACGAGAGCCCCGCCAGCGATCCGAACGACAGGCTGGTCCGTACCAAGATGCAGTGGGCGGAGGCAGGGCGGGCGCTGACTGGCGCCGCCGCCGATCCCGCCCGGCACCGGCTGCCGCCGGGGCAGCGGCTGGTGGGGCACTTGCCGCGGCTCGACCTCGGCATGGTGCCGCAGGTGGATACCGCCTCCTGGCGCCTGAGCGTCGGCGGCAGCGTGGAGACCCCGGTGACGTGGGACTGGACCACCTTCATGGCGCAGCCGCAGGTCGATACCGTCAGCGACATCCATTGCGTCACCGCCTGGTCGCGCTACGACACCGCCTGGCAGGGGGTTACGACGCGGCATCTGCTGTCGGTGGTGCGGCCGACGGCGGCGGCGCGGGCGGTGATGCTGCGGTCCTATGACGGCTATTCCACCAACGTGCCGCTGGACGAATTCGCGGCCGAGGGCGTGCTGCTGGCCCACCGCCTGGACGGCGCGCCGCTGTCGCCCGATCACGGCGGCCCGGTGCGGGTGGTGGTGCCGAGGCTCTATTTCTGGAAGAGCGCCAAATGGCTGCGCCACATCGAGGTGATGGACGAGGACCGCCCCGGCTATTGGGAGCAGCGCGGCTACCACATGCACGGCGATCCGTGGACGGAGGAACGGTATGATTAGGTTTCTGACCGCCGCGGCGGTGGCCGTCGCCAGCCTGTTCGGCGCCGGCGGCGGCGCCCAGGCGGGCGGGCAGGGGGGATCGGCCCATGCCTTCACCTTCACCGCCATCGACGGCACCCCGCTGCCGCTGTCGCAGTTTGCCGGCAAGGCGGTGCTGGTGGTCAATACCGCCAGCCAGTGCGGCTTCACCTCCCAGTACGAGCAGCTGCAGGCGGTGTGGCAGCGCTACCGCGACCGCGGGCTGGTGGTGCTCGGCGTGCCGTCCAACGACTTCGGCGGCCAGGAGCCCGGCACCGAGGCCGAGATCCAGGAGTTCTGCGCCACCACCTTCAGCGTCGACTTCCCGCTGGCGGAAAAGACCATGGTCAGCGGCGACGGCGCCCATCCGTTCTACCAGTGGGCGCGCGGCGAGCTGGGCATGGTGGCGGCGCCCAAGTGGAACTTCCACAAGTACCTGATCGCCCCCGACGGCCGCCTGGTCGACTGGTTCTCCACCGTCACCCGCCCCGACAGCGACAAGGTGATCGCCGCCATCGAGCAGGTGCTGCCGGGCAGCTGAGCCGGGGGGCGTCACCAACTCTTCACCCCCACCCGTGTGCAAGGGGGTTGCCAAAGCGGGGGCTGCGCTGTACATAGCGGGCCTCAACCACGCACGCGGGTGCGCGGCCGGGCTGCTTTTTTGCTGCCCTGGTCGTTCCGGTGCCGGCCATGGGGCCGGTTCACTCCACCCGCGGAGGCTCAACCGGAAAAGAGGACATCATGGCCCTTCCGACCTTTACCCTGCGCCACCTCATCGAGGCCGGCTGCCACTTCGGCCACAACACCCGTCGCTGGAACCCGCGCATGGCTCCGTACCTGTACGGCGTTCGCGACGGCGTGCACATCATCGACCTGCAGCAGACCGTTCCGATGCTGCACCGCGCCATGGAAGCCGTGCGTGACGTCGTCGCCAACGGCGGCCGCGTGCTGTTCGTCGGCACCAAGCGCCAGGCGGCCGACATCGTCGCCGAGGCGGCCACCCGCTGCGGCCAGTACTACGTCAACCACCGCTGGCTCGGCGGCATGCTGACCAACTGGAAGACCGTCTCCAACTCCATCAAGCGCCTGCGCGAGCTGGACGAGATGATGGCGGGCGGCCCGGTGTCCGGCCTGACCAAGAAGGAACTGCTGAACCTGGAGCGCGAGCGTGAGAAGCTCACCCGCGCCCTCGGCGGCATCAAGGAGATGGGCGGCCAGCCGGACCTCATCTTCGTCATCGACACCGTGAAGGAAAGCCTGGCCATCGCCGAGGCCAACAAGCTGAACATCCCGGTCATCGCGGTGCTCGACTCCAACTCCGATCCGCACGGCATCACCTACCCGGTGCCGGGCAACGATGACGCCCTGCGCGCCATCAAGCTGTACTGCGACCTGCTGTCGGCCGCCGTGCTGGACGGCATCTCGGCCGAAATGGCTGCCGCCGGCGTCGACATCGGCGAACAGGAAGAAGCTCCGGTCGAGGCCGGCCTGGACGAGGCCGAAGCCGCTGCCGAGGCGCAGAACGGCTGATTTCGGCCCGCGCCCAGGATATGGCGGCGGCCCTTGGTCGCCGCCATTTTTTCAGGTTTTTCAATCCGATCCGCTTGAACGCCAACCGAGAGGTTTAACGATGGCCGAGATTACCGCGTCCCTGGTGAAGGAGCTGCGTGAGAAGAGCGGCGCCGGCATGATGGACTGCAAGAAGGCGCTCGCCGAGACCAATGGCGACCTGGAAGCGGCGGTCGACTGGCTGCGCAAGAAGGGCCTCGCCGCTGCCGCCAAGAAGGCCGGCCGCGTCGCCGCCGAGGGCCTGGTCGCCGTCAAGGCCGAAGGCACCACCGGCGCCGCCGTGGAAGTGAACTCCGAGACCGACTTCGTCGCCCGCAACGAGACCTTCCAGGACTTCGTGCAGACCGCTGCCGTCGTCGCCTACGCCACCGGCGGCGACGTCGAGGCGGTGAAGGCTGCCGCCTTCCCGGGCTCCGACAAGAACGTCGGCGACCAGCTGACCGCCCTGATCGGCACCATCGGCGAAAACATGAACCTGCGTCGCGCCGCCGTCCTGAAGGTCGAGCAGGGCGTGGTCGCCGCCTACATGCACAATGCCGTGAAGCCGGGCCTCGGCAAGATCGGCGTGCTGGTGGCGCTGGAGTCCGCCGGCGATGCCGCCAAGCTGGAAGAGCTGGGCAAGCAGATCGCCATGCACGTGGCCGCCGCCAACCCGCAGTTCCTGACCGTCGACTCGGTTTCCACCGAGGCGCTGGACCGTGAGCGCGACGTGCTGTCCGAGCAGGCCCGCGCCTCCGGCAAGCCGGAAGAGATCATCGCCAAGATGGTCGAAGGCCGTCTGCGCAAGTACTACGAGGAAGTCGTGGTGCTGGAGCAGCCGTTCGTGATGGACCCGGACCGCAAGGTGCAGAAGGTCATCGACGACACTGCCAAGACCCTCGGCGCGCCGATCAAGATGACCGGCTTCGTGCGCTTCGCCCTCGGCGAAGGCGTCGAGAAGGAAGAAAAGGACTTTGCTGCCGAAGTTGCCGCGCAGCTCAAGAAGTAACTGAGTCCTTTGGAAAAGGGGCGACAGCGGCCGGGATGGTGTATATCATCCCCGGCCGGTGCCGCCCCTTTCCGTGCGCTCCGCGCGCCCTGGCGTGATACGCGGCTGCGTCGCGATATCCCGGGGCGCGGCTGCGCCGATACCCGTGGTACGCGGCTGCGCCGGCCACCGTCCGGCCCGGCCGGCGGCTGCCAGACCAGATCCGTCCGTCGTCCGACAGCACGAACGAGGCCCCCATGTCCGCGCCGCAATTTCGCCGTGTCCTTCTGAAAATCTCCGGCGAGGGCCTGATGGGCCCGCGCGAATTCGGGCTCGACAGCCAGACCGTGGCGGCCATCGCCCGCGAGGTGCGCACGGTCCGGGAGATGGGGGTGCAGGTGTGCCTGGTCATCGGCGGCGGCAACATCTTCCGCGGCGTCTCCGGCGCCGCCCAGGGCATGGACCGCACCAGCGCCGACTACATGGGCATGCTGGCGACGGTGATGAACGCCATGGCGGTGCAGAGCGCCCTGGAAAAGTGCGGCGTGCAGACCCGCGTGCAGTCCGCCATTCCCATGGAAGCGGTGTGCGAGCCCTACATCCGCCGCCGCGCCATCCGCCACATGGAGAAGGACCGGGTGGTGATCTTCGCCGCCGGCACCGGCAACCCGTTCTTCACCACCGACACGGCCGCCGCCCTGCGCGCCGTGGAAATGAACTGCGACGCCCTTCTGAAGGCCACCAACGTGGACGGCGTGTATTCCGCCGACCCGAAGAAGGTGCCCGACGCCGAGTATTACGCGCGCCTGACCTATACCGACGTGCTCGCCCGCAACCTGCGGGTGATGGACGCCTCGGCCATTGCGCTGGCCCGTGAAAACCGGCTGCCGATCGTTGTTTTCGACATGCATGGAGAGGACGCTTTCGCCCACGTGATGAAGGGCGAGGGCCGTTATACGATCATTACCGAGGAGGAATGAGCCGTGTCCGCTGACGTTGCCGATTTCAAGACGCTCAAGAAGGACCTGAAGCACCGCATGGAACAGACGGTGGAAGTCCTCAAGAAGGAATTCGCCGGCCTGCGCACCGGTCGCGCCCACACCAGCCTCCTCGAACCGGTGGTCGTCGACGCCTACGGCTCCAGTGTGCCCCTCAACCAGGTCGCCAACGTGAGCGTGCCTGAGCCGCGCATGCTGGTGGTCAACGTGTGGGACCGCAGCATGGCCAAGGCGGTGGAAAAGGCCATCCGCGACGCCGGCCTCGGCCTCAATCCGGCCGCCGAGGGCCAGAGCATCCGCGTGCCGATCCCGCCGCTGACGGAAGAGCGCCGCACCGAACTGTCGAAGGTGGCCGCCAAGTACACCGAGGCCGCCCGCGTCGCCATCCGCAACGTCCGCCGCGACGGCATGGACACGCTGAAGAAGATGGAAAAGGACGGCGTCATCTCGCAGGACGAGCACCGCGCCCACTCCACCGAAGTGCAGGCGATCACCGACGAAGCCATCAAGCTGGTCGACGAGACGCTGAAGCACAAGGAACAGGAGATCATGCAGGTCTGATGGGCGCCGAACCTCTTCCCAGCCGGGGGGATGCGCCGCCGCCGCCGGTGCATGTCGCCATCATCATGGACGGCAATGGCCGCTGGGCAAAGGCCCGCAGCCTGCCGCGCACCGCCGGACACCGCCAGGGGGCGAAAGCCGTCCGGCGGGTGGTGCGGGCCGCCGGAGAGCTGGGAATCGGCTACCTGACCCTGTTCGCCTTCTCGTCGGAGAACTGGCGCCGGCCGGACGACGAGGTCAGCGAGCTGCGGGGCCTGCTGCGCCTTTACCTGCGCAACGAGATCGCGGAGCTGCACGCCAACGGCGTGCGGCTGCGCGTCATCGGCGACCGCGACCGGTTCGGCCCCGAGACGGTGCGGCTGATCGAGGATGCCGAGGCACGCACCCGCGCCAACGCCGGCCTGCAGCTGACCATCGCGCTGTCCTACGGCGGCCGGGCGGAAATCGTCGCCGCCGCCCGCCGGCTGGCGGAGGAGGCGCGGGCAGGGCGCATCGACCCGGCAGCCATCGACGAGGCGGCCGTGGCCGGTCGGCTGTTCACTGCCGACATTCCCGATCCCGACCTGCTCATCCGCACCAGCGGCGAGCAGCGGGTGAGCAATTTCCTGCTGTGGCAGATCGCCTACGCCGAAATGGTCTTCACCGACACCCTGTGGCCCGACTTCACGCGGGTTGAGCTGGAAGCGGCTGTTGCGGCGTTTCATGGCCGTGAACGGCGCTACGGCGGGGTGAAGGGCTGACGACGACGTGCTGAAGACCAGGCTGCTTTCCGCGCTCATCATGATCCCGCTGGCGCTGTTGTGCGTGTGGGCGGGATCGCCGGTGTTCGATCTGGCGGTCGCCGCCATCGCGCTGCTGATGGCGTGGGAATGGCAGGCCATGGTGCAGCCCGGTCACCGCCTGCCGGGCTGGGCGGCCGGCTTTGCCGCCGCCATCGCCACCCTGGCGGTGGTGCCGCTGCCGCTGTGGGCGCTGGCCGTGGTGGTGGTGGCGCCGGTGCCGGTCTTCCTGCTCGCCCTGTCGCGCCCGGCCGCCGGATGGGCGGCGCTGGGGGCCGTTTATGTGGCGCTGCCGGCGGTCGCGCTGGTGTGGCTGCGGGAAGAGGGGGGCCTTGCCACCGTGCTGTGGCTGATGTTCGTCGTGTGGGCCACCGACACCGGCGCCTATGCCTTCGGCAAGCGCATCGGCGGGCCGAAGCTGGCCCCCCGCATCAGCCCCAAGAAGACCTGGGCCGGCCTGTGGGGCGGGGCGTTCTCCGCCGCCGTGGTCGGTCTGGTGACGGCGCTGATCGTCAACCCCGGCGCGCTGGTGGTGCTGACCGTGTTCAGCGCCGCCCTTGCGATCATCGAACAGATCAGCGATCTCTCTGAAAGCTATGTGAAGCGGCGCTTCGGCGTGAAGGACAGCGGCACCATCATCCCCGGTCACGGCGGCGTGCTGGATCGCGTCGACGGGCTGGTGCTGGCGGCGCCGGCCGTGGT
Source organism: Caenispirillum bisanense (assembly GCF_039523075.1). NCBI lineage: Bacteria > Pseudomonadati > Pseudomonadota > Alphaproteobacteria > Rhodospirillales > Novispirillaceae > Caenispirillum > Caenispirillum bisanense. The sequence goes on along the minus strand of NZ_BAAAEP010000002.1, from coordinate 186,324 downwards.
CCTGGCCGTGCTGCTGGGGCAGGGAGGCATCACCGCATGGTAGCTCCGTCCGCACCCACCGCGACCGGCCGCGACGCCCGCCGCCGCGTCACCATCCTCGGCTCCACCGGCTCGGTCGGGTGCAGCACCGTCGACCTCATCAGCCGCGACCGCGACGCTTACGAGGTGGTGGCGCTGACCGCCAACGGCAACGCCGCCGCCCTGGCCGCCCAGGCGCTGGCGCTGCGGCCGGAAGTGGCGGTGGTGGCCGATGAACGCTGCTACGCCGACCTCAAGGACCGCCTCGCCGGCACCGGCATCGAGGTTGCCGCCGGGGCCGCCGCCGTGTGCGAGGCCGCCGCCCGGCCGTCGGATTGGGTGATGTCGGCCATCGTCGGCGCCGCCGGCCTGGCGCCGACGCTCGCCGCCGTGCGCCGGGGCTGCGTCATCGGCCTCGCCAACAAGGAAACCCTGGTCTGCGCCGGTGCCGTGGTGATGGCCGAAGTGGCGCGCCACGGCGCCACCCTGCTGCCGGTCGACAGCGAGCATTCCGCCATCTTCCAGGTGTTCGACTTCGCCCAGCCGCAGACGGTGTCGCGCATCGTGCTCACCGCTTCCGGCGGGCCGTTCCGCGAGTGGGAGGCGGAGGCCATGGCGACGGTGACGCCGGCCCAGGCGGTCGCCCATCCCAACTGGTCCATGGGCGCCAAGATCTCCGTCGACAGCGCCACCATGATGAACAAGGGGCTGGAACTGATCGAGGCGGCCCACCTGTTCCCGCTGCCGGAAGACCGCATCGAGATCCTGGTCCACCCGCAGTCGGTGATCCACAGCATGGTGGAGTATGTGGACGGCTCCATGCTGGCGCAGCTGGGCACGCCGGACATGCGCACTCCCATCGCCTATGCCCTCGGCTGGCCGCGCCGCATCGCCGCGCCGAGCCCGCGGCTGGATCTGGCGGCAGTGGCGCAGCTGACTTTCCAGCCGCCCGATCCGGTGCGCTTCCCGGCCCTGCGGCTGGCGCGCCACGCCTTGCAATCGGGGGGCTGCGTCCCTACTCTTCTGAATGCAGCCAATGAAGTGGCTGTCGCCAAGTTTCTCGCCGGCGAGATCGGCTTTCTCGACATCGCGCGCACGGTGGAGGGCACGATCGAGAAGGCGGAGCCCCTGCCGCTCGAAACCCTGGACGACGTGCTGGCCGCCGATGCCGAGGCCCGCCGCATTGCTGCCGGCATCACCAGTACGCTATGCGCCGCGGAGTGACCCCTGCGGCGGCTCCTGACCCGAAAAGGCGCTTTTCCGCATGGACCTGCTTTCCGTTCTCTGGACGACGATCCTGCCCTTCCTGGTCATCCTGACCATCGTCGTCTTCGTGCACGAATTCGGCCACTTCATCGTTGCCCGGTGGAATGGCGTGAAGGTGGACGTGTTCTCCATCGGCTTCGGGCGCGAGCTGTTCGGCTGGAATGATCGCCACGGCACCCGCTGGCGGGTGAGCCTGCTGCCCCTCGGCGGCTATGTGAAGTTCTTCGGCGACGCCAACGAGGCCAGCGCCGGCAGCAGCGACACGGCGCGGGACCTGAGCGCGGAGGAACGGGCCGTCTCCTTCCACCACAAGCGGGTGGGGCAGCGCATTGCCGTGGTGGCGGCGGGGCCGGGGTTCAACTTCCTGTTCGCCATCGCCATCTTCGCCGCCGTCTTCATGACCGTCGGCCAGCCCACCACGGCGCCGATCCTCGGCGGCGTGCAGCCGGGCAGTGCGGCGGCGGAGGCGGGCCTGCAGCCGGGCGACCGCATCGTCGCCATCGACGGCCGCGGCATCGAGCGGTTCGAGGACATCCAGCGGCTGGTGCCGCTCAACGCCGGCACGCCCATGCAGGTGGAGGTGCTGCGCGACAGCGACCGCCTGAACTTCCAGGTGACGCCGCGCATCACCGAGATGACCGACGGCTTCGGCAACGTCCACCGCACCCCCATCCTTGGCGTGTCGGTCAGCAGCGAGAGCATGGAGATGCACCGCCTCGGCCCCGTCGCGGCGGTGGGCTCGGCGGTCGGCCACACCTGGGGCATCGTGTCGTCGACCATGACGGCGCTCGGCCAGATGGTCACCGGCGCCCGCGGCACCGACGACCTCGGCGGGCCGGTGCGCATCGCCCAGTTCTCCGGTCAGGCGGCGCAGTCGGGCGTGGTCAACGCCATCATGTTCGTGGCGCTGCTGTCGGTGGCGCTCGGGCTGTTCAACCTGTTCCCGGTGCCCATGCTGGACGGCGGCCATCTTGTTTTCTACGTCGTGGAAGCGCTGCGCGGCCGGCCTTTGAGCGAGCGCGTGCAGGAGTATGGCTTCCGCATCGGCTTCGCGCTGGTGGTCTGCCTGATGGTGTTCGTGACGTGGAACGACATCGTCAGGCTGATAGAGGGTTGAGTTCCTAAGCGGAACTGGGCATTCTCCCCCGGGTCAGACCAAGTAGAACCACCAGACACCCGGGGGCTCATCCTTGCGTTCGCTCGTGCGCTCGGCGGCTGTTGCCGCCGCTCTTGCCGGTCTCGCCGCTGTGCCGGCAACCGTCCTCGCCCAGGAAATTGGCGCCGGCCAGACCGGTGGCGTCATTCGTCAGATCGTGGTCGAGGGCAATCAGCGCATCGAACCGGAAACGGTCCGCTCCTACATGGCTGTCGCCGAGGGCGACCAGTTCGATCCGGCGCGCCTTGACCAGTCGCTGAAAAGCCTGTTCGCCACCGGCCTGTTCGCCGATGTCGCCATGCGCCGGGCCGGGGATTCCCTGGTGGTGCGGGTGGTGGAAAACCCGATCATCAATCGCATTGCCTTCGAGGGCAACCAGCGCATCGACGACACCCAGCTGGATGCCGAGACGCAGCTGCGGCCGCGCGTGGTCTATACCCGCGCCAAGGTGCAGTCCGACGTCCAGCGCATCCTCGATCTCTATCGCCGCAGCGGCCGCTATGCCGTGACCGTCGATCCGAAGATCATCGAGCTGGACCAGAACCGCGTCGACCTGGTGTTCGAGATCAACGAAGGCTCGCCCACCTACGTCCGCCGCATCACCTTCATCGGCAACAGCCGCTACGGCGACGGTGCCCTGCGTGAAGAGATCGCGACGAAGGAAGAGCGCTGGTACCGCTTCCTTTCCAGCGCCGACACCTACGACCCCGACCGTCTGACCTACGACCGCGAGCTGCTGCGCCGCTTCTACCTGCGCAACGGCTATGCCGATTTCCGCGTCACCTCCGCCGTCGCCGAACTGACGCCGGACCGCGAGGCGTTCTTCATCACCTTCACCATGGATGAAGGCGAGCGCTACCGCTTCGGCAGCATCGACGTCAACGTCAGCCTGCCCGACCTCGACCCCGAGTCGCTGAAGGGCCAGATCGTGCCGTCCGAGGGCGACTGGTACAACGCCGACGAGGTGGAGCGCACGGTGCAGAACCTGACGGACGCCATCGGCGCCCGCGGCTATGCCTTCGTGGACGTCCGCCCGCGCGTCAGCCGCGACCCGGAAAACCGCCGCATCAACGTGACCTTCGACATCCAGGAAGGGCCGCGCGTCTTCGTCCGCCGCATCGAGATCAACGGCAACGTCCGTACCCTCGACAAGGTGATCCGCCGCGAGTTCCGTCTGGTGGAAGGCGATGCCTTCAACACCGCCAAGCTGCGCCGCTCGCGCGAGCGTATCCGCAACCTCGGCTTCTTCGAGAAGGTGGAGGTCAACAACGTGCCGGCGGAAGACGCGCCGGACCAGACCGACATCATCGTCGACGTGGAAGAGCGTGCCACCGGCGAACTGTCCTTCGGCGTCGGCTGGTCGTCCAGCGTCGGCGCCCTGTTCGAGGCCGGCATCCGCGAGCGCAACCTGCTCGGCAAGGGTCAGGACCTGAAGCTCAACCTGCGCCTTGCGCAGCGCCAGACGGAAGTGGACCTGTCGTTCACCGAGCCCTACTTCCTCGACCGTCCGCTGCGCGCCGGGTTCGACGTCTTCCACATCACCAACGATTACCAGAAGACCTCGTCCTACGACAGCACCACCACCGGCGGCGCCCTGCGGCTGGGCTGGAGCTACAACGAGTTCCTCGGCCACCAGCTGAAGTACACCCTGCAGCAGACCGAGATCCGCAACGTCGACGACGATGCCTCGCGCTACATCCGCGAGCAGGAAGGCCGCTCGACCCTGTCGCAGATCGGCCACACGCTGACCTACGACAAGCGCGACAGCGTGGTGGAGCCGACCGACGGCTACGTCGTCAGCCTGGCCAACTCGGTCGCCGGTCTCGGCGGGTCGGAAGCCTTCATCCGCAACGACCTGTCCGGCGCCTACTACGTGCCGCTGGCCGACCGCTGGACCGTCCGCATCGGCGGCAACGTCGGTTACATCTACAACTACGATGACGATCCGCTCGGCATCGCCTACCGCTACAACCTGGGCGGCGAGAACCTGCGCGGCTTTGCCTACGGCGGCGCCGGCGCCCGCGACGGCGACGACGCGCTGGGCGGCAACTGGATCGCCAACGGCTCGGTCGAACTGCGCCTGCCGCTCGGCCTGCCGGAGGAACTGGGCGTCACCGGCAAGATCTTCACCGACTTCGGCGTCATCGGCGAGCCGGACCTGAGCGGCGGTTCCTATGAATACGCCAGCTCCATCCGCGCCTCGGTCGGTGTCGGCCTGATCTGGAAGTCGCCGGTCGGCCCGATCAACATCGATCTGGCGCAGCCGGTGCTCAAGGAAGACTTCGACGAAACCGAACTGTTCCGCCTCAACTTCGGGACCCGGTTCTGATGCCCCTGCGCGGCGCCACCCGGATTGCCGTCGCGCTGCTGGCGCTCACGGCGCCGGTGGCGGCCCCGGCCGGCGCACAGACGGCTCCCGCGGGCGGACAGGGAACGGCGGCGGCACCCGAGTCGGTGCCGCGGCCGGTCATCGGCGTCATCGACCTGCAGCGCATCCTGCGCGACGCCACCGCCGCCCGGGGCGTGCGGGCGGAGCGCGAAAAATATGTCACCGCCTACCAGGCCGATGCCGCCCAGGTGGAACAGGAACTGCGCGCCGCCGACCAGGAACTGGCGCGCCTGCGGGCCGGTGCCACCACCGAGGAATTCGCCCACAAGCGGCGTGAGTTCCAGGAGCGGGTGGCCACCAGCCAGCGCGAGGTGCAGACCCGCCGCCGCAACCTGGAGCGGGCCTTCGGGGCCGCCATGAGCGAGGTGCAGCAGGCCACCATCCAGGTCGCCGACCACATTGCCGCCGAGGTGGGGGTCAACGTGATCCTCTACCGGTCGCAGGTGTTCCTGTTCGACAACGGCATGGACCTGACCGACGAGATTCTGGACGAGCTGAACCGGCGGCTGCCGCAGGTGGCCTTCCCCGACCCCGAAAGCCTGCCCGAGGCTGCGGACGGGGCGCCGTCGCTCACCATGCCGGGAGACTGAACCATGGCGGACCCCCGCTTCTTCACCAACGCCGGCCCCTTCACCCTGGGCGCCATCGCCGCCGCCTGCGGCGCGGAACTGGGTGCCGGCGCCGATGCCGAACGCCGCTTTTCCGACGTGGCGCCCCTGCACCAGGCCGGGCCGGAGCAGGTGAGCTTCCTCGACAACCGCAAGTATCTGCCGGTGTTCCGCGACAGCGGCGCCGGCGCCTGCGTGCTGCACCCCGACTTTGCCGCCGAGGCGCCGGCCGGCATGATGCTTCTGCTGAGCCGCGAGCCCTACCGCGCCTATGCCCGCGTCGCGGCGCTGTTCTATCCGGCCCCGGCGGCGGAAGCCGGCGTGCATCCGGCCGCCGTGGTCGACCCCACTGCCGTGCTCGGCACCGGCGTGCGGGTGGAGGCGGGGGCGGTGATCGGCCCGCGGGCGGAAATCGGCGACCATACGGTCATCGGCCCCAATGCCGTCATCGGTGCCGGGGTGGTGATCGGGCCGCATGGCTCGGTCGGGGCCAATGCCTCGGTCAGCCACACCATCGCCGGCGCGGCGGTGCACATCTACCCCGGCTGCCGCATCGGTCAGGACGGCTTCGGCTTCGCCATGGGGCGCGAGGGTCACCTGAAGGTGCCGCAGCTCGGCCGCGTCGTCATCGGCGATGACGTGGAGATCGGCGCCAACACCACCATCGACCGTGGCGCCGGCCCTGACACCGTGATTGGGTCGGGTTGCAGGATTGATAATCTGGTGCAGATCGGGCACAACGTGCAGCTCGGAAAAGGGTGCGTCATCGTGGCGCAGGTGGGCATTTCCGGCAGCACCAGGCTTGGCGATGGCGTGGTCATCGGCGGGCAGGGGGGCGTTGCCGGCCACCTCACCCTCGGCAGCGGTGCGCAGGTGGCGGCTCAGGCCGGCGTCATGCGCGACATCGAGCCGGGCGGCGTCGTGATGGGCTACCCCGCGAAACCTATCAAGGAGTTCTGGCGCGAGGTCGCCGCGCTGAAGCAACTCGCTTCCAGGAAGGGTACGTAAGACATGGACGCGACGTCGGAAAAGACCGAAGGCACCACCGAGGGGACCACCATCGGGATCGAGCGGATCATGCAGATGATCCCGCACCGTTATCCGTTCCTGCTGGTCGACCGGGTGGTGGACGTTCACAAGAACGAACGTTGCGTCGGCATCAAGAACGTCAGCATGAACGAGCCCTTCTTCCAGGGCCATTTCCCGCAGCGCCCGGTGATGCCCGGCGTTCTCATCATCGAGGCCATGGCGCAGACCGCGGCCGTGCTGGTGGTGGAGACGCTCGGCCCCGAGAGCGAGGGCAAGCTGGTCTACTTCATGTCGGTGGAAGGCGCCCGGTTCCGCAAGCCGGTCATGCCCGGCGACCGGCTGGAGCTGCACGTGTTCAAGGAACACAGCCGCCGCAACGTTTGGAAGTTCCGTGCCGAGGGCCGGGTCGACGGCAAGGTCGTCGCCGAAGCCACCTACGCCGCCATGATCCTGGACGACTGATGCCCGCCATCCATCCCACCGCCATCGTCGACCCCGCCGCCCGCCTTGCGGACAGCGCCCGTGTCGGCCCCTATTGCGTCGTCGGCCCCGATGTGCAGCTGGGGGAAGGCGTCGAGCTGAAGAGCCATGTGGTGGTCGACGGCCGCACCAGCGTCGGCGACGGCAGCGTGATCTTCCCCTTCGCCTCCGTCGGCATGCCGCCGCAGGACCTGAAGTACAAGGGCGAGCCGTCGCGGCTGGAAATCGGCCGCAACGTGCAGATCCGCGAGCACGTCACGGTCAACCCCGGCACCGAAGGCGGCGGCATGCTCACCAAGGTGGGCGACAACGTGCTGCTGGCCATCGGCGCCCATGTCGCGCACGACGTCCACATCGGCAACCACTGCATCATCATGAACCACGTGCTGCTGGGCGGCCATGTGGTCATCGAGGATTATGTCGTGGTCGGCGGCGGCACCGCCGTTCACCAGTTCGTGCGCCTGGGCCAGCACGCCATGATCGGCGGCGCCTCCGGCATCGAGAACGACGTCATCCCCTTCGCCACCGCCTTCGGCAACCGCGCCCGCCTGCAGGGGCTGAACCTGGTCGGCATGAAGCGCCGCGGCTTCAAGCGGGAGGACATCCACGCCGTCCGTAACGCCTACAAGCTGCTGTTCAGCGCCGCCGCCGGCACGGTGATGGCGGAGCGGCTGGAGGCCGTGGCGGCGCAGTACGGCACCTCGCAGGCGGTGCAGGACATCGTCGCCTTCATCCGCGCCGATGCCAGCCGCAGCATCTGCCAGCCGACGGCGGAGAGCGTGGCCGCCGGTGATGCTGAGTAAGCTCGGCATCATCGCCGGCGGCGGCGAGCTGCCCGGTCGCCTGGTCAGGGCCTGCCGTGAGAGCGGCCGGCCCTTTTTCGTGCTGGCGATCGAAGGGCATGCCATCGCCGCCGACATCGGTCCCGACAGCCCGCAGCGCTGGATCCGCATCGGCGAGGCCGGCACCGGCATCCGCGCCCTGCGCGACGACGGCAAGCACGACATCGTCATGGCCGGGCCGGTGCGGCGCCCGTCCTTGAGCGACCTGCGGCCGGACTGGCGCACCGCCCGCTTCTTTGCCCGCCTGGGCTTCCGGGCGCTCGGCGACGACAGCCTGCTGAAGGCGCTGACGGCGGAACTGGAGGCGGAGGGCTTCCGCGTCGTCGGCGTCGAGACCATCCTGCATGACCTGCTGCCCGAACCCGGCCCGCTCGGCCGCCTGACGCCGGACGAGCAGGGCCGCGCCGACATCGCCCGCGCCGTCGCCGTCTGCCGTGCCGTGGGCGCGCTGGACGTGGGTCAGGCGGTGGTGGTGCAGCAGGGCATCGTGCTCGGCGTCGAGGCCATCGAGGGCACCGACGCCCTTCTGTCCCGTTGCGCCGGCCTGCGCCGGGCCGGTCCCGGGGGGGTGCTGGTGAAGCTGTGCAAGCCGCAGCAGGACCGCCGCGTCGACCTGCCCACCATCGGCCCGCAGACGGTGGAGAACGCCGCTGCCGCCGGATTGCGCGGCATCGCCGTCCACGCCGGCCGCAGCATCATCGTCGACCGTCCCGCCACCATTGCCCGCGCCGATGCCCTTGGCCTGTTCCTGGTCGGCATCGGCGCCGAGGAGGCCGCACCATGAGCGACGACGCGCCGCTGGTCTACATCGTCACCGGCGAGCCCTCCGGCGACCTGCTCGGCGCCCGGCTGATGCACGCGCTGCGGCAGGCCACCGGCGGTCAGGTGCGCTTTGCCGGCATCGGCGGCGAGAGCATGCAGGAGCAGGGGCTCGACAGCCTGCACGATCTGTCGGAACTGGCGGTCATGGGGTTCCTGGAGGTGCTGCCCAAGGCCCGCCGCATCCTGCAGATCGTGCGCGAAACGGTGGACGCCATCGAGCGCCTGAAGCCCGACGTGCTGGTGACGGTCGACAGCTGGGGCTTCACCGGCCGCCTGCACGCCGCCGTGCGCAAGCGCGGCCTGCGGCTGCCGCAGATCCACTACGTCGCCCCCATGGTGTGGGCGTGGAAGGAGAAGCGGGCGAAATCGGTGGCGGAGCGGGTCGACCATCTCATGTGCCTGCTGCCGAACGAGCCGCCCTATTTCGAGAAGCACGGCCTCGCCTGCAGCCATGTCGGCCACTCGATCATCGAAAGCGGGGCCGGGCAGGGCGATGGCGCCGGGTTCCGCGCCTCCCACGGCATCCCGCCAGAGGCCCCGCTGCTGTGCGTGCTGCCCGGCAGCCGGCGGGTGGAGGTGTCGCGCCTGCTGCCGGTGTTCCGCGCGGCGGTCGAGCGGCTGGCGCCCGTGCGCCCCGGCCTGCGGGTGGTGATCCCCACCGTGGCGACGGTGGCGGAGGTGGTCGGGCAGGCCGTGGCCGACTGGCCGGTGCCGGTCACCCTCGTGCGCGGCCAGGGCGCCCGCTACGATGCCTTCGCCGCCGCCGATGCCGCCATGGCGGCCTCCGGCACCGTGGCGCTGGAGCTGGCCATGGCGGGGCTGCCACATCTGGTGGCCTATCGGGTGTCGCCGCTGTCGGCGTGGCTGTTCCGCCGCTTCGTGACGGTGCGCTTCGTCAACCTGGTGAACCTGATCCTGGACCGCGCCGTGGTGCCGGAACTGCTGCAGGAGGACTGCACCGCCGACCGGGTGGCGGCGGAAACCGCCCGCCTGCTCGACGACCCGGCGGCCCGCGAGGCGGAGCGCGCCGGCTTCGCCGAAGCCCTGGCCGCCTTCCGCGGCGGCGCCGGCAGCCCGTCGGAACGGGCTGCGGCGGTGGTGCTGGAGCACATGCGGCGGGCGGCGTAAGCGGCCGTCAGCCGTCGCCCTGCGTCGGGCCGCCGGTGCTGCTGCCGGATGCCGTCGGCGGCGGCGGCGGCGGCGGGGCGGCGGGCGAGGGCGGCTGGCGGTGCGGCACCACGCGGCTGATGGACGGTTCCAGGTCCAGCAGTTCGACGAAATTGTCGGCCTGCCGGCGCAGTTCGTCGGCCACCATGGGCGGCTGGGAACGCACGGTGGACACCACCGTCACCCGCACGCCCTTGCGCTGCACCGCCTCCACCAGCCGGCGGAAATCGCCGTCGCCGGAGAACAGCACAATGTGGTCCACATGCTCGGCCATCTCCATCACGTCGATGGCCAGCTCGATGTCCATGTTGCCCTTGATCTTGCGGCGGCCGGCGGCGTCGGTGAATTCCTTGGTCGGCTTGGTGACCATGGTGTAGCCGTTGTAGTCCAGCCAGTCGACCAGCGGCCGGATGGGGGAATACTCCTGGTCCTCCACCAGTGCCGTATAGTAGAAGGCGCGAATCATGCGCCCCTTGGCGGCGAACAGCTCCAGCAGGCGTTTGTAATCGATGTCGAAGCCCAACGCCCGCGCGGCGGCGTAAAGGTTGGAGCCGTCTATGAACAAGGCTATGCGTTCCGACGGGTAAAAGATCATTGTCGGCGTCCTTCTGAAATGATTTCGTCGCCAAATCGACGAGCCCGCCCCGCAGGGCGGCGGGAATATGCAATCGTCCATGGCTCGCGCCATTATTCCGCGAACCACGGCGGCGGTCGTTCAACCGCAACCGTGCCTAGAGGGTAAGGTCGCGCCGGTCGCTCCGCAAGGCGGGACCTCCCCATTCACCCTACGTTTCAAGGAGCCGCTGCGTTGACGTCCGCTGCCCCCATCCTCATCGCCCTGGGCGCCAACCTGCCGAGCCGCTTCGGCGGACCGGCCGAAACCCTGGAAGCGGCGCTGGCGGAGGTGGCGGCGCGCGGGGTGCGGGTGGCGGCGCTGTCGCGCTTCTACCGTACGCCGCCTTGGCCGCCGTCTGACCAGCCGTGGTACGTCAATGCCGTGGCGCGGGTGGAGACGGACCTGTCGGCACCGGCCCTGCTCGCCCTGCTGCATGCGGTGGAGGAGGCGTTCGGCCGGGTGCGCAGCGTGCCCAACGCGCCGCGGCCGCTCGACCTCGACCTCATCGCCCACGGCACCTTGGTCTGCGACGGCAACGTGGTGGTGCCGCACCCGCGCCTGCAGGACCGCGCCTTCGTCCTGCTGCCCCTGCGCGACGTGGCGCCGGACTGGGCGGACCCCCGCGACGGCCACCCGCTCGACCGCCTCATCGCCGGCCTGCCGGCGGCCGACATCGCCGCCTGCGAACCGCTGCCGGAGCGCTCGCCGGGCGGGTGAAGACGGCATAATCCCTTGCTTTCACCCCGCACCCCCAATATATAGTCCTTCCTTTCCGTCTCTGTGTTCTGGAGTGCTCGATGGCCCGCGTTACCGTCGAAGATTGCGTTCTCAAGGTCCCCAACCGTTTCGAGCTGGTGCTCCTGGCCGCCCAGCGGTCGCGGGACGTCACCGCCGGTTCGCCGCTGACCGTCGACCGCGACAACGACAAGAACCCGGTCGTCGCCCTGCGTGAAATCGCCGAGGACACCGTGCAGACCGACGCGCTGCGCAACGGCGTGATCCAGAGCCTGCAGCGCCACGTGGAAGTGGACGAGCTGGAGGAAGACGAGTTCGAGCACCTGGAAGCCCGCCAGCTGGCGAGCGAACTGGGCGCCGCCTCCGACCTGGAAGAGATCGACGCCGACGCGCTGTCGATCGAAGAGGAAAGCTCCACCCTCGACGAGGAAGCCGATGCCCTGTCCGCCGAGGACATGGGGGTGGAGGAAGCCATCGACGACACGGAAGGTGTGGGCGAGGACGAAGCCGACGAGGAACTCTGACAGTCCGGTCGGAGAGGTGATGATGGCGCATGAGGGGTGCCCCCCGTTTCGGGTTTCTGCCCAGCCCCTCGACGGCGGTGCCGGTGATGCCGGTGCCGCCGCCCCGGCGGAGGCTCATTCGCCATGATGCGCCAGTTCGAACTGGTGGAGCGTGTCAGCTCCTATGATCCCCAGGCCGACGAAGACCTGCTCAACCGGGCCTACGTCTATGCCATGAAGATGCACGGCTCGCAGCTGCGGGCCTCCGGCGACCCCTATTTCTCCCATCCGGTGGAGGTCGCCGGCATCCTGACGGACTACCGTCTGGACAGCGCCTCCATCGTCACGGCGCTGCTGCACGACACCATCGAAGACACCCCGGCGACGCTGGAAGAGATCGAGAAGCTCTTCGGCATCCAGGTGGCGCGGCTGGTGGACGGCGTCACCAAGCTCACCCGCATCGAACTGACGTCCGACTCGGCCAAGCAGGCGGAGAACTTCCGCAAGCTGCTGCTGGCCATGTCGGAGGACATCCGCGTGCTGCTGGTGAAGCTGGCCGACCGCCTGCACAACATGCGCACGCTCCACTACATCAAGAAGCCGGAAAAGCGGCAGCGCATCGCCGCCGAGACCATGGAGATCTACGCGCCCCTGGCCGAACGCATCGGCATGGACGCCTGGAAGATGGAGCTGGAGGACCGGGCGTTCGCGGAACTGCACCCCGACGCCCGCGAGTCCATCATGACCCGCCTCAAGTACCTGCGCGAGCAGGGCGGTGATCTGGTCAAGCGCATCTTGTCGGAACTCACCGGCGTGCTGGCCGAGAACGGCCTGACCGAGGTGGAACTGTCGGGGCGCGAAAAGACCCCCTACAGCATCTGGCGCAAGATGCAGATGAAGGACGTGGCGTTCGAGCAGCTGTCGGACATCATGGCCTTCCGCGTCATCGTCAACAATGTCGAGGACTGCTACCGGGCGCTCGGCATCATCCATGGCTCCTATCCCATGGTGCCGGGGCGGTTCAAGGACTACATCTCGACCCCCAAGCCCAACGGCTACAAGTCGCTGCACACCGGCATCATCGGGCCGGAGAAGCACCGCATCGAGGTGCAGATCCGCACCCGCGAGATGCACGAGATCGCCGAGCTGGGCGTCGCCGCGCACTGGTCCTACAAGCAGGGCGGCTCGCCCAACATGGAGGGGCGGCAGTACCGCTGGCTGCGCGAACTGCTGGAAATCCTGGAGCACGCCTCCGGCCCCGAGGAATTTCTTGAGCACACCAAGCTTGAGATGTTCCAGGACCAGGTGTTCTGCTTCACCCCGAAGGGCGACTTCATCGCCCTGCCGTCAGGCGCCTGCCCGGTGGACTTCGCCTATGCCGTCCACACCCAGGTGGGCGACACCTGCGTCGGCGCCAAGGTCAACGGCCGCATGGTGCCGCTGCGCACGGTGCTGAAGAACGGCGATCAGGTCGACATCATCACCTCGAAGGCGCAGACGCCGTCGCCGGAGTGGGAACGCTTCGTCGCCACCGGCAAGGCCCGCGCCCGCATCCGCCGCTTCATCCGCAGCCAGGCCCGCGCCCAGTACCTGGAACTGGGGCGCCAGCTGCTGACCCGCGCCTTCCGGCACGAAGGCTACGACCTGACGGAAAAGGGCCTGGAGGGCGTGCTGCGCCGCTTCAAGGTCGACTCGGTGGAAGACCTCTATGCCGTGGTGGGCGAGGGCACCCACACGGCGCAGGAGGTGCTGGCGGCGGTCTATCCCGGCGTCAAGCAGTCGCGCATCGAGAACGTGGTGTCGTTCTTCCGCCGCCGCCGCTCCCAGCCCTCGGCCGCCGAGCACCGGCCCATGGACCGCGAGCGCAAGCCCGAGGGCACCGGCGCCCTGCACATCAAGGGCCTGATCCCCGGCATGGCGGTCCATTACGCCCGCTGCTGTCACCCCTTGCCCGGCGACCGGATCGTCGGCATCGTGACCACCGGGCGCGGCGTCACCATCCACACCATCGACTGCGACCAGCTGGAGCAGTTCTCGGACGAGCCGGAACGCTGGCTGGACCTGGCGTGGGAAGGGGAAAGCGGCGCCCGCACGCATATCGGGCGGGTGAAGATGGTGGTGGCGAACGAGCCGGGCACCCTCGGCACCCTGTCCACCGTGATCGCGAAGAACCTCGGGAACATTACGAATCTGAAAATTCTCAACCGCACCACCGATTTCTTCGACATGCTGATGGACATCGAGGTGCGGGATGTTAAGCATCTGACCAATATCATCGCCGCGCTTCGCGCCAATGCGGCGGTGAATACCGTGGAACGGGCGCGGCAATGACAGGCGTTGGCGGGGATGGGGGACAACCGCTGACGGCTGAGGCATCCTGCAGCCGCCGTGTCCCCTTCACCTTCGCCGCCGTCAGGACCACCGTCCCCCCATGTTCAAGCGCCGCGTCCCCAAGACATTCTTCCGAAAGCTGCGGGACTTCTTCTGGCCGCGCCTGGGGTGGCGGCGGTCGGGCCGTCTCTATGCCCTGAAACTGTCGCGCCTGCAGGGTTCCGCCGCCGCCGTGGCGGCCGGCTTTGCCTGCGGCGCCGCGGTGTCGATCCTGCCCATGGTCGGGTTCCACTTCCTGCTGGCCGCCATGGCCGCCTGGATGATGCGCGGCAACCTCATCGCCTCCGCCATCGGCACGGCGGTGGGCAACCCGTGGACCTTCCCCTTCATCTGGGTGGCGAGCTGGCACACCGGCAACTTCCTGCTCGGCGGCCGCGCCCAGTCGGTCCACCACCTGGATTTCGCCGACCTGTTCAACGCCCTGTGGCAGGGGGTGGTCAGCCTGGACGGCACCCTGCTGATGCAGAGCGTGTGGCCGGTGTGGTGGCCGATGTTCGTCGGCTCGCTGCCGTGGGCGGTGATCGTGTGGTTCGTGTTCTATCTGCCGATCAAGCGCGTTCTGGCATCGTATGAACGCATGCGCGCCATGCGGCGGCTGGAGCGGCTCGCCGCCCTGACCGGCCAGCCGGCCGGCGGCGGCGGGCGCGGCGACTGAGCCGGCCCGGCGGCGGCGCGCGGCAGCGACAGCAGGAGACGACAGCGTGATGATCCTCGGCCTCGGCACCGACCTCATCGACATCCGCCGCATCGAGCAGACGCTCGACCGCTTCGGCGAGCGGTTCATCCGGCGCATCTTCACCGATGCCGAAATCGCCAAGGCCGAACGCCGCAAGGGCGCCGGCCGCCAGTACCCCGGCACCTATGCCAAGCGCTATGCGGCCAAGGAAGCGGCGTCGAAGGCGCTCGGCACCGGCTTCCGCAAGGGGGTCTACTGGCGCGACATGGGGGTGGTGAACCTGCCCACCGGCCAGCCCACCCTGGTGCTCACCGGCGGGGCCGCCGAACGGCTGAAGGAGATCACTCCTCCCGGCATGACGGCGCAGATCAACTTGACGCTCACCGACGAATATCCTATCGCCGAAGCCATGGTCATCATCACCGCCGTGCCGGCCGACCGGGGCTGACGGCGCGATGCCTTGACTTCGGCCGCCCGGAGGGGTTTGATCCTGACCGGGGGTGGAGTGGGGTGATTCTTGAAATTGCTTTGTTAATCAACAAGGTGAAGGCACTTGTTCAGCGATAAGAAGAAGTCTGGCGGCTTCGGCGAGACGATCCGCACGGTCATCTACGCCGTCCTGATCGCCGTCGTCGTGCGGACGGTGGCCTTCGAGCCGTTCAACATTCCCTCAGGGTCGATGATTCCGTCCCTGCTGATCGGCGACTATCTGTTCGTCTCCAAGTATTCCTACGGCTACTCGCGGCACAGCTTCCCCTTCGGCCTGGCGCCGATCGACGGGCGGGTGCTGGCGAGCCCGCCGGAACGGGGAGACGTGGCCGTGTTCAAGTTCCCGCGCGACAACAAGACCGACTACATCAAGCGCGTCATCGGCCTGCCCGGCGAGCGCATCCAGATGCGTGAAGGCCGCCTCTACATCAACGGCGAGGTGGTGCCGCGCGAGCGCATCGAGGATTTCGTCGACCGCGATCCCATGGGCAACACCCGCCGTTTCGCCCAGTATGTGGAGACGCTGCCCGGCGGCGCCCAGCACCGCATCATCGAGATGAGCGACGACCGCATCACCGACGACACGCGGGAATTCGTGGTGCCGGCCGGCCATTACTTCATGATGGGCGACAACCGCGACAATTCCGACGACAGCCGCGGCAACGTCGGCTTCGTGCCGTTCGAGAACATGGTCGGGCGGGCGGAAATCCTGTTCTTCTCCACCGACGGCACCGCCCGCCTGTGGGAAGTGTGGAAGTGGCCGGGCTCCATCCGCTGGTCCCGTTTCTTCGAGTCGGTGGGCTGATGCCATGGCGACCGCCGCCACACCCGACAGAGCCCGCTTGGAAGCGGGACTCGGTCACCACTTCAGCAATCCGCAGCTGCTGGCGGAGGCGCTGGCCCACCGCAGCTCCGGCGGGCCGTTCCCGGTCGGCTACGAGCGGCTGGAGTTCCTGGGCGACCGCGTGCTCGGCCTGATCGTCGCCGACATGCTGCTGTCGCGCTACCCGGCGGAGGCGGAGGGCCAGCTCGCCCGCCGCCACGCCGCGCTGGTGCGCAAGGAAACGCTGGTGGTGGTGGCCGACGGCCTCGGCCTCGGCGCCCACGTGTCGCTGTCGCGCGGGGAGGAGGAGGCGGGCGCCCGCAACTCCGCCAGCCTGAAGGCCGACATCTGCGAAGCGGTGATCGGCGCCCTATATCTGGACGGCGGCCTGGCCGCGGCGCGGCGTTTCGTGGAAACCCGCTTCACGCCGCTGATGGAAGCGGAGGTGCGCCCGCCCAAGGACGCCAAGACGGCGCTGCAGGAATGGGCGCAGGGGCAGGGCAAGCCGTTGCCGGTCTATCGCACGGTGGAAACCGTCGGCCCGGCGCACGAGCCGCATTTCGTGGTGGAGGTGGCCGTCGACGGGGTGGCGCCGGCCACCGGTACCGGAACATCCAAGCGCAAGGCGGAACAGATGGCCGCCGAGGCGCTTATCGACAGGGTCAGTAAGCAAGGATGACGAACATCGACACCGCCGCCGACGGCCGTCCCGAGGACGAAGACTTCGACGAGAACGACATCGCCGGCGGCTGGGACGACGACGAGGACGACTTCGACGACGAAGACGCTCTCGACGGCGAGGAAGAGGACGAGGAAGACCCCGACGCGCCGACGCGGGCCGGCTTCATCGCCGTCCTCGGGGCGCCCAACGCCGGCAAGTCCACCCTGGTGAACACCATCGTCGGCGCCAAGGTGACCATCGTGTCGCCGAAGGTGCAGACCACCCGCTCCATCGTGCGCGGCATTGCCATGAAGGGGCGGGCGCAGCTCATCTTCGTCGACACGCCGGGCATCTTCGAGCCGAAGAAGCGCATGGAACGCGCCATGGTCTCCGCCGCCTGGAGCGGCGCCCATGACGCCGACCTGGTGATGCTGATGGTCGACAGCCGGCGCGGCCTCAGCGACGACGTGCGGCGCATCATCGACGGGCTGGAAAAGGCGCACAAGAAGGCCATCCTGGTGCTCAACAAGGTCGATGCGGTGGAGCGTCCGACCCTGCTGGCCCTGGCCCAGTCTCTCTACGAAACCGGCGTGTTCACCGACGTCTTCATGATCTCCGCCCTCACCGGCGACGGCGTGAAGGATCTGGTGCGGACGCTGGCCAAGCGGGTGCCGGAAAGCCCGTGGCTCTTCCCCGAGGACGAAATCTCCGACCTGCCGCAGCGCCTGCTGGCGGCGGAGATCACCCGCGAGAAGCTGTTCCTCAACCTGCACCAGGAACTGCCCTACGCCGTCACCATCCACACCGAGGCGTGGGAGGAGCGCAAGGACGGGTCGGTGCGCATCGACCAGACCGTCTTCGTCATGCGCGACAGCCAGCGGTCCATCGTGCTTGGCAAGCAGGGCCGCCAGATCAAGGCCATCGGTGCCGCCGCACGTGAAGAACTGGAGGCGCTGCTGGAGCGGCGGGTTCACCTGTTCCTGCACGTCAAGGTCAAGGAAGACTGGGCCGAGCGGCGCGACAGCTACGCCGAGTGGGGCCTGGATTTCGACGTCTGACCGCCGCCGGGAAGGGGCCGCGCCATGGGCAGAACCCTTGATCCCTACCACCTAGCTGCCGGCATCATGTTCCTCGGCCTCGGGGTGCTGCTGCTCGGCGCCCTCATCGTCCTGCGCGAGCGGTTGGCCCGCCGCCGCCAGCCGATGACGCCGGCCCAGAAGGGCGCCGACACCCTGCTGATGACCGGCGGCCTCGCCGCCATGCTGCTGGGGCTCGGCGCCATCGGCCTCGGCGTGTTCTAGGCCATGGAGTGGCGGGACGAGGGCATCGTGCTGGCCGCCCGCCGCCACGGCGAGACCAGCGCCGTCGTCCACCTGCTGACCCGCGACCGCGGCCGCCACGGCGGGCTGGTGCGCGGCGCCGCCGGCAAGGGCGGGCGCGGCCTGTGGCAGCCCGGCAACCGGCTGGACGTCACCTGGCGCGGCCGGCTGGAGGACCAGCTGGGCGCCTTCACCGGCGAACTGCTGGACGCCGGCGCCGCCTCGCTGCTCGCCGACCGCACCCGGCTCGCCTGCCTGTCCTCGGCCTGCGCCCTGTGCGAAACCGCCCTGCCGGAGCGCGAGCCGCATCCGCTGCTGTTCGAGGGGCTGCGGCTGCTGACCGACGCGCTCGCCCGCGACGGCGGCTGGGCGCCGCTTTACGTGCGGTGGGAACTGGTGCTGATCGCCGAACTGGGCTACGGCCTCGACCTGTCGGCCTGCGCCGCCACCGGGGCGACGGAGGATCTGGCCTGGGTCAGCCCGCGGTCGGGGCGGGCGGTCAGCCGGGCCGCCGGCGCCGCCTATGCCGACCGCCTGCTGCCGCTGCCGGCCTTCCTGCTGGACGAGACGGCGGAGCCGGACGCCGCCGCCATCCGCGACGGCCTGCGGCTGGCCGGCTTCTTCCTGGAACGCCGGCTGTTTCCTGCCCTCGGCCGGCCGCTGCCGCCGGCGCGGGCACGATTTCTTGACCGCATGGCCCGCCCGTAGCCTATAGTTTGCGCCGCAATTCCTTGAGTGATCGGGAAGATCCTGCCGCCGATGAGCACCAAGCCTGCCAAACCCGAGGACATCCGCGTCGAACCGCTGGAGAAGGCGCTCAGCGAGCGCTACCTCGCCTATGCCCTGTCCACCATCGTGTCGCGTTCGCTGCCCGATGTGCGCGACGGCCTGAAGCCGGTTCACCGCCGCCTGCTGTTCGCCATGCGGCAGCTGAAGCTCGACCCCAACGCCGGCTTCAAGAAGTGCGCCCGCGTAGTCGGCGACGTCATCGGTAAGTACCACCCGCACGGCGACAGCGCCGTCTACGAGGCCATGGTGCGACTGGCGCAGGAGTTTGCCGTCCGCTATCCGCTGGTGGAAGGGCAGGGCAACTTCGGCAACATCGACGGCGATAATGCCGCCGCCATGCGATACACCGAGGCGCGCCTGACCGAGGTCGCCATCGCCCTGCTGGACGGCCTGGACGAGGATGCCGTCGACTTCCGCGCCACCTACGACGGCGAGGAAGAGGAACCGGTGGTGCTGCCGGCCGCCTTCCCCAACCTGCTGGCCAACGGCTCGGCCGGCATCGCCGTCGGCATGGCGACGAACATCCCGCCGCACAACGCCGGCGAACTGTGCGACGCCCTGCTGCACCTCATCAAGAAGCCGGACGCGGAACCGCTCGACCTGCTCGCCCATGTGAAGGGGCCCGACTTCCCCACCGGCGGCGTGCTGGTGGAGACGGCCGATGCCATCCGCGAGGCCTATGCCACCGGCCGGGGCGGCTTCCGCCTGCGGGCGAAGTGGGAGGTGGAGAAGCTCTCCCATGGCCTGTGGCACATCGTCATCACCGAAATCCCCTACCAGGTGCAGAAGTCCAAGCTGATCGAGCGCATCGCCGAGCTGGTGACGCAGAAGAAGCTGCCGATCCTGGGGGATGTCCGCGACGAGTCGGCGGAGGACGTGCGCGTCGTGCTGGAGCCGCGCTCCCGCACCGTCGATCCCGACGTGCTGATGGAGCACCTGTTCAAGCAGACCGAACTGGAGATTCGTTTCGGCCTCAACATGAACGTGCTGGATGCCGACGGCGTGCCGCGCGTCATGTCGCTGAAGGAGGTGCTGCGCGCCTTCCTCGACCACCGGCACGAGGTATTGGTCCGCCGCAGCCGCCACCGGCTGGACAAGATCAACCACCGTCTGGAGGTGCTGGAAGGCTACCTTGTCGCCTACCTCAACCTTGACGAGGTGATCCGCATCATCCGCGAGGAGGACGAGCCCAAGCAGGAGCTGATGCGCGTCTTCGGCCTCACCGACGTGCAGGCGGAAGCCATCCTCAACATGCGCCTGCGCTCCCTGCGCAAGCTGGAGGAAATGGAAATCCGCCGCGAGCATGACAGCCTGTCGGCGGAGAAGGCGGGCCTCATCGCCCTGCTGAACGACGAGGTCCTGCGCTGGAAGGCCATCGCCGACCAGGTGAAGGAAACCAGGAAGAAGTTCGGCCAGCACACCGCCCTCGGCCGCCGCCGCACCGAGATCGGCGACGCCCCCTCTGCCGTGGTGGTGCCGCTGGAGGCGCTGGTGGAGCGCGAGCCGATCACCCTCATCCTGTCGGAGAAGGGCTGGCTGCGCGCCGTGAAGGGCCACAGCGCCGTCACCGGCGACGACACCAAGTTCAAGGAGGGCGATGCCCTCAAGATGACCCTGCATGCCCAGACGACGGACAAGATCCTCATCCTCGGCAGCAACGGGCGGTTCTACACCCTCACCGGCGACCGCGTGCCGCGCGGCCGCGGCTTCGGCGAGCCGGTGCGCCTGATGGTCGACCTGCCCAACGACAGCGACATCGTCGCCATGCTGGTCTACGTGCCCGGCCGCAAGCTGCTGGTGGCCGCCGACAGCGGCCGCGGGTTCCTGGTGGCCGAGGACGACGTGGTGGCCCAGACCCGCGCCGGCAAGCAGATCCTCAACGTCGCCGACAAGGAACGCGCCACCCACGTATTGCCGGTGGAGGAAGGCCAGGACAGCGTCGCGGTGGTCGGCGACAATCGCAAGCTGCTGGTCTTCGCGCTGGAGGAGGTGCCGGAGATGGCCCGCGGCCGCGGCGTCATCCTGCAGAAGTACAAGGACGGCGGCCTGCGCGACGTGATGCTGTTCAAGGCCGCCGAGGGCCTGTCGTGGCGCCTGGGCGAGAAGACCCGCACGGAAACCGACCTGACGCCGTGGATCGGCAAGCGCGCCACCGGCGGCAAGCTGCCGCCGGCCGGTTTCCCGCGCTCCGGCCGCTTCTCCGGCTGAGGCGGCGGCGGTGACGGGCCCCTTCCGCACCAGCCGCGATGCCGCCGATCTGGCCGCCCTGGCGGCGCGGGACCAGCGGCGCGCCCGGCTGTTCGCCCTCTGCGCCCTCGGCCTGCTGGGGCTGCTCGGCTGGGGAGCGTGGAGCGGCCGGCTGCCCTGCGCCTCCGGCCCCTGCCGCGAGGTGATGGCCGACAAGGGGCTCGGCATGCTGCTGGATGCCGCCCTCGGCTCGCTGCCTGGCGGACTGCTGGCGGGGGTGAGCGTATCCCTCGCCGGGCTCGCCGTGCTGCACGCCATGGCCTATACCCGCCGCACCGGGCGCATCTTCTGGTACTGACGTCGATGCAGGCGAGCGACGTAGAAAGGGCCCCGGGGCGTTCTGCCCCGGGGCCCTTTTTCATGTGCTGCCTGCGGTGCCCGTCAGCCGAAGATGACCTTGGGCAGCCAGGTGGCCAGTTCCGGGAAGGCGGCCAGGATGGTCAGCGCCAGGATCTGGATGAACACGAAGGGAATGATGCCCTTGTAGATGTGCCCGGTGGTGACGCTCGGCGGGGCGACGCCGCGCAGGTAGAAGAGGGCGAAGCCGAAGGGCGGCGTCAGGAACGACGTCTGCAGGTTCATCGCCATCATCACGCCCAGCCACACCGGGTGGATGTCCATCTTCAGCAGGATGGGGCCGACGATGGGCACCACCACGAAGACGATCTCGATGAAGTCGAGGAAGAAGCCCAGCACGAACATCACCAGCATCACCACCAGCATGGCGGTGAACACGCCACCCGGCAGGTTGGTGAGGAACTCGTGCACCATGTCGTCGCCGCCGAAGCCGCGGAACACCAGCGAGAACAGGCCGGCACCGATGATGATGATGAACACCATGCTGGTGACCGACAGGGTGGAGGTCATCACCTCCGACAGGGTGCCCGACTGCCAGACCTTGTAGAGGCTGTAGAACAGGCCCCAGGCGATGATGATGCAGAACACGGCGGCCAGCACGATGCCCACCATGTCGGCGGTCGGGATCACGCTGCGAGCGACGCGCAGGTCCATGAAGGCGGTCAGCACCAGCACCGCCACCAGCGCCGCGGCGGAGGCATAGATCGACCACGCCGGGCCATTGCTCAGCCGCTGGCCGGCCAGCAGGATGGAGCCGATGGCGCCCACGGCGGCCGCCTCGGTCGGCGTGGCGACGCCGCCCAGGATGGAGCCGAGCACGGCGACGATCAGCACCACCGGCGGGATCAGGGCGTGCAGCAGGGTGCCCCAGCCGCCGGCGCCCACCCGCTCGTCGGCGGGAATGGCCGGGCTGGCGTTGGGGCGCACCACGGCGATGATCAGCTGATAGACGATGTAGAGGCCCACCAGCATGACGCCGGGGATCAGCGCGCCGGCGAACAGGTCGCCTACCGACACCGGCTCCGGCGACCAGTTGCCGAGCGACCGCTGGGCATCCTGGTAGGCGTTGGAGATCTGGTCGCCCAGCAGCACCAGCACAATGGACGGCGGGATGATCTGCCCGAGCGTGCCCGAGGCGCAGATGGTGCCGCAGGCCAGCTTGGGGTCATAGCCGCGGCGCATCATGGTCGGCAGCGACAGCAGGCCCATGGTCACCACGGTGGCGCCGACGATGCCGGTGGAGGCCGCCAGCAGGGCGCCGACGATGGTCACCGAAATGCCGAGGCCGCCGCGCATGGGGCCGAACAGCTTGCCCATGCTCTCCAGCAGCTCTTCCGCCACCTTGGAGCGTTCGAGCATGATGCCCATGAACACGAACAGCGGCACGGCGATCAGCACGTCGTTGGTCATGCTGCCGTAGATGCGCTGCGGCATGGCGGCGACGAAGGCCATGTCGAAGGCGCCGTAGAACCAGCCGAGAATGCCGAACAGCAGGGCGACGCCGCCCAGCGTGAAGGCCAC
This sequence comes from Caenispirillum bisanense, assembly GCF_039523075.1. Taxonomy (NCBI): domain Bacteria; kingdom Pseudomonadati; phylum Pseudomonadota; class Alphaproteobacteria; order Rhodospirillales; family Novispirillaceae; genus Caenispirillum; species Caenispirillum bisanense. Next base: position 163,420 of record NZ_BAAAEP010000002.1, on the reverse strand, counting down.
CGGGAAGCCGAACAGCAGCACCACCACGGTGGCGACGAACATCAGTCCGGCGAAGATTTCCTTTTCAAGCATGGTCGCCATGGTCAGTGGGCTCCGCCGGTACGTTCGGATGCGGGGACGGTGGTATCACCCGAATCGTCGATCAGGCCCGCCAGCACCAGCAGCGACTTGATCGCCAGGGAAAGGCCCTGCAGTCCGACCAGAACGGTGAACACCAGGATCAGCGTCTTCAGCAGGAAGATGCCGGGGATGCCGCTGGTCTCGCGCGAGCCTTCCAGCACCGCCCACGAGTTCATCACGTATGGCAGCGACACATGCCAGACCAGGATGCAGAAGGGGATCAGCAGCAGCACGACGCCGCAGATGTCGATCAGCGCCTTCTTGCGGCCGGTGGCGCCGCGGTAGAAAATGTCCACCCGCACATGCCCCTCCCGCAGCAGCGTGAAGCCGGCGCCCACCAGGAACACCAGCGAGTGCATGTACAGGATGCTCTCCTGCATCCAGATGAAGCCGAGGCCGAAGACATAGCGCAGCACGACGACGGCGAACTGCACCAGGACCATGCCGAGCGTCAGCCAGGCGATGATCTTGCCGGTGATACTGTTGGTGCGGTCGATGGCCCGCGCCACTAGATACAATGCCTGCACGGTGGGACTCTCGCGGAGGGCGGTGGAAAGGGTCCTTGGACGGACGGCCGCAGTCTACCCCGGGGGATGATCTTTTTATAGTGGCCGAGCGCGGCACTCGGAAAAAGACCGGCCTGCGCCACCCGGAAGGGGCGCAGGCCGGCGTCAGCCGCGACGGGCTTACTTCGTGTACGGGTAGTCCAGGTTACGGACGTGGTAGTAGGCGTTCTCGGCCAGGTTGGCCCATTCCTTGGCGTTGGTACGGAAGTCGATGAAGCTGTCGTAGACCTTCTTCACGTCGGCATTGCCGGCGGCCAGTTCGGCGATGGTCTCGCCGGACACGCGGCCGACTTCCTTCATGACGTCGTCGGAGAAGCGCTTCAGCTGGACGTTGTGCTTGGTGACCAGGGTGTTCAGCGCATCGCCGTTGCGGGCGTTGAACTCGGCCAGCATGTAGTCGTTCTCGGCGCCGGCGCAGGCCTGCATGATCTGCTTCTGGGCCGGGGTGAAGCCGTCCCAGACGCCCAGGTTGAAGCCGACCGAGAACGAGGTGCCGGGCTCGTGGAAGCCGGGGTAGTAGTAGAACTTGGCGACCTTGTAGAAGCCGAAGGCGAGGTCGTTCCAGGGGCCGACCCACTCGGTGGCGTCAATGGCGCCCGACTGCAGCGCCGGGTAGATCTCGCCGCCCGGCAGCGACAGGGTGGAGGCGCCGAGGCGGCGCAGCACTTCGCCGCCGAGGCCCGGAATACGCATCTTCAGACCCTTCAGGTCGTCCAGCGTATTGATTTCCTTGTTGAACCAGCCGCCCATCTGGACGCCGGTGTTGCCGACCAGCATGGCCTTGACGTTGAACTTGGCCGACAGCTCGTCCCACACCTGCTGGCCGCCGCCGTGGTAGATCCAGGCGTTGTTCTCGGCCGCGGTCAGGCCGAACGGCACGGCGGAGAAGAAGTTGAAGGCGGGGGACTTGCCGGGCCAGTAGTACTCGGCGCTGTGGTACATCTCGGCGGTGCCGGAGGAAACGGCGTCGAACACCTCAAACGCCGGCACCAGTTCGCCGGCGGAGAACACGCGCACGGTGATCTGGCCGTCGGTGGCCTCGGAGATGCGCTTCGCCAGGCGCTCGGCGCCGGTGCCCATGCCCGGGAAGTTCTTCGGCCAGCTGGTGACCATCTTCAGCTCGCGCTTGTTCTGCGCAATGGCCGGAGCGGCAAGCGAGGAGGCAGCAGCAAGGCCGGCGGCAGCGGGCACCACGCCTTTGATGAATTCGCGACGCTTCATAGGGAGTTTCCTCTCGGACGCATTGATTGAACTGATTGCTCCACCGCAGCCGCGGCCCCAGCCGGGCAAAGGTGGTATTCCGCAGCCGCCGTTCAAGTCCCCTGGGCGACGGAAAGCGCAATCAAGTTGCGGAAGTATATGCCATTTCGAGAGATGTGCAACGGCGAGGCTCGGGTTTTGCTAACGGACCGCCGAGGGCTCTGGCACGAACGTTTCATCGATCGGCCGCCAGCCGTGGCTGGTGAAGCCTTCCAGCGGCCGGAAGCGGATCTTGTAGGCCATCTTGCGGCTGTCGCGGATCCAGTAGCCGAGATAGATGTACGGCAGCCCCATCCGCCGCGCCTCCTGCACCAGCCACAGCACCATGTGGGTGCCCAGGCTGCGGTCGCCCAGACGCGGGTCGTAGAAGCTGTAGACCGCCGACAGGCCGTCGCTCATGCGGTCGGTCAGGCATACGGCGCGCAGGGCGCCCTCGTCGTCACGGAATTCCAGCAGGCAGGTGTCGATGGGGCTTTCGTCGACCATGGAGCGGTAGTCGTAGAAGCCCATCAGCGCCATGTCGCTGCCGGTGTGGCGCTCCGCCTGATAGCGGCTGAACAGGGCGTACTGCTCCGCCGTGGCGCGGGCGGGAACCGGGGTGACGGAGAGGTCGGTGTTGGCGTTCCACACCTTGCGGTGATTGCGCGAGGGCGTGAACTCCGCCGCCACGATGCGCACCGGCACGCAGGCATTGCAGCCGGAACAGGCAGGGGCATAGGCGATGGAGTGGCTGCGGCGGAAGCCGGCCCGCGACAGCACGTCGTGCAGCGCATCGGCGCCCGGCGGCGTCAGCTCGGTCACGATCTTCCGTTCCATGCGGCCGGGCAGGTAGGGGCAGGGCATGGGGGCGGTCGTGAAGAAGAACTGCGGCCGCTTGACTGACTGGTGGTCCATTACCATAGGGGTGAGCCGCTCCCTGCGTCGGGTCCGGCGGCACCTGCCGGCGGCCCCAGGCATCACTATGGGGTATGGCGCTTTCGTCTGCCAAGCCCCCCGCATCGACCAACGACTTGGGGGGTGGCGCGGTTGAATGCCAGGGGGGCGATGCCGGCCACGGACCGGCGCCGCCCGCGGGCCGCCGTCAGCGGCCGCGGATGATGCTGGGGATGCGGCCGCCGGTGGCCATGGGGTCGGTCTCCGGCGCCTCCGTCGGGTGGTCGCGCAGCAGGATGATGCTGATGCGGCGGTTGCGCGGGTTGTCCGGCTCGTTCTCCACCAGCAGTTCCGACGACGCCTTGCCGGTCACCCGGTTCACCTGATCGTCCTTGACGCCGGCGTTGGCCAGCACCCGGCGCGCCGCCAGGGCGCGGTCGGCCGACAGTTCCCAGTTGCCGTAGCCGCCCTGGTCGGCGAAGGGCACGCCGTCGGTATGGCCGTCGACGGCGATCTCATAGGGCAGGCGGCGGATCACCCGCGCCACCATCTCCAGCAGCGCCTTGGTCTGCGGGTACATGCCGGCGGCGCCGGGCGGGAACATGCTGCGCCCTTCGTTGTCGACGATCTGGATGCGCAGGCCTTCGGGCGTCTGGTCGACCACCAGGTTGGGGGCCATCTTGGCGAGGTCGGGCACCGACTCCATGGCCGCCCGCAACTCGTCCTCCACCTTCCCCAGTTCCTCGGCCTTGCGGCGCTCTTCCTCTTCCTTCGACGCCTTGGAGCCGGAGACCACGTCGTCCATGTCGCGGTCGGTCATGCCTTCCTTGGGGTCGGTGAAATCCTCGCCGCCCTGGCCGACGGTGGGCGGCGGCAGCATCACCTGGATGGGCGAGCCGGCATGGTTGGTGGAGGCGCCTTCGCCCACCACCATGCCGCCCAGCATGCCGCCGGCGCCCGACGGGCTCTGCGACACGGTGGCGGGGCTGAAGTAGTTGGAAACGCCCTGCAGCTGTTCCTCGGTCACCGCGTTCAGCAGCCACAGCAGCAGGAAGAACGCCATCATGGCGGTCACGAAGTCGGCATAGGCCACCTTCCAGGCGCCGCCGTGGTGTGCGGCTCCGCCCTTCTTGACGCGCTTGATGATTGTGACGTTGCGGTCTTCCGCCATCGCGGCTCCTTCGGCCGGCGCGAGCGCCGTCTCTCGTCCCGTTATTCAGTCGGCAGGTTGGTGACGGTTTCTTCCAGTTCCTGGAAGGTCGGGCGCAGATGGTCCGGGAGGATCTTGCGGGCGAATTCGATGGAGACCTGCGGGGCATAACCCTGCATGTGGGCCAGCAGCCCGGCCTTCATGCACTGCAGGTAAAGGGTTTCGTTGTCGAACACCGCCTGCATGGCGCGGCCGTAGGGCGCGAAGAAGCCGTAGGACAGCAGCACGCCCGAGAAGGTGCCGACCAGCGCCGCGCCAATGAGGCGGCCCAGCACCTCCGGCGGCTCGGTGATCGAGCCCATGGTGTTGATGACGCCCAGCACCGCGGCGACGATACCCAGCGCCGGCATGCCGTCCGCCATGGTGATGACGCTGCCGGAAATCTCGTGGTTGTGGTGGTGGTGGGCCTCGATCTCGGCGTCGATGATGGCCTCGACCTCGTGGGCGTTGTTGGTGCCCAGCGTCAGCAGGCGGAGGTAATCGCACAGGAAGGCCAGGTTGTGGTGGTCGGCCGAGAACTTGGGGAAGCGCTGGAACAGGGGGCTGTCGTCGGGCTTTTCCACATGGCTTTCAAGGGCCAGGTCGCCCTTGGTCTTGGCCAGCTTGAACACCGAATACAGCAGCGACAGCAGTTCGAGAAAGCTGGCCTTGTTGTGCTTCGGCCCCTTCAGCATCGGCCCGATGGCCTTCAGCGACCCGGTCAGCACCGGCTTGGGCGCGCCGATCACGAAGGAGCCGAAGGCGGCGCCGAAGATGATGATGAACTCGAACGGCTGCCACAGAACCCCAAGGTTGCCGCCGTGGGCGGCATAGCCGCCCAGCACGCTGACGATGACGACGATCGAACCGATGATGATGAGCATTCTAGGGTCCTAAATGTCCGGTCACTGCCTGCGGGCGTTCTGCCGAAACGGCGTCATACGTCTGAAAAACCAGCGACTACCTGCTCATGACGCAGCGCACCAAAGAGCGGCGAGATTATAGCGATGGCCTGGATCGAAAGGGAAGTCTCATCCATCCGAGGGTTAAGCGAAACTCACCTTTGCGCCCTTGCGGCAATCGTGCTAGGTCGGAGGCAAGGTCGCGCCCCCGCTCTCGTTACGGATACTCGGGTCAGGCAGATGAGCATCGACGAACGGTCCTTCAGAAAAGCCCTCGGTTGCTTCGCCAGCGGCGTGGCCGTCATGACCACGACCGATCCGGCCGGGCGGCCCGTCGGCGTGACCGTCAGCGCCTTCTCATCCCTGTCCCTGTCCCCACCTCTGGTCCTGTTCTGCCTCGACCGCCGCACCACAGGGCTTGAGGTTTTCAGGACCGGTCCCTTCGCCGTCAACATCCTGCGCGAAGACCAGCGCGAGCTTTCCATCCGCTTCGCCAGCCGCCGCGACGACAAGTTCGCCGGCATCGAGTGCCGCACCGGCGCCACCGGGGCGCCGCTGCTTCCCAACTGCCTGGCGGTGCTCGAATGTTCGACGGAGCGAGTGGCCGACGGCGGCGACCACGAGATCATCATCGGCAGGGTCGAGCACATGGAGTACCAGACGGGCGGGCAGCCGCTGCTGTACTTCCGCGGTGCCTATGCCCGCATAGAGTCCTGACACCTGCGCCCTAATCTTCCGTTAAGACGGCACGACTTTCAGCAAACGCCGATCGGCTGATCGGCGCATGCATGGCTGCCACGGAGGTGGGGGTGGGGGTGAGCCTGGTCGCTACCTGTCCTGGCCCATGGTGCTGAGCAGGCGAGTCGGGAAGCCGGCGGCGATCAGCTGGTCTATGATGCGGCGCACATGCGGCGCGTCGGTCGCCTCGATCACCGCGTCGATGTCGGTGCGCTTCAGCGGCACGTCCAGGAACAGGCGGTGGTGGTAGATCTCGATGATGTTGCCGCCGCCGCGGCCGATGACCTCCGCCACCCGCGCCAGCACGCCCGGGCGGTCGGGAATCTCCACCCGCAGCCGCACCATGCGGCCGGCCCGCGCCATGCCGCGCAGCAGGATGGATGCCAGCAGCTGGCTGTCGATATTGCCGCCCGACAGCACCAGGCAGACGGAGCGGCCGGCGAACAGCTCCGGCCGGCTCAGCACTGCAGCGAGGGGCGCCGCGCCGGCGCCTTCCGCCACCACATGCTGTTCTTCCATCAGCAGTTGCACGGCCCGTTCCAGGGCCGGTTCCTCGACGATCACCAGCTCGTCCACCAGCCGGTCCATGATGCCGAGGGTGAGGGCGCCCGGCGCCTTGACCGCGATGCCTTCCGCCAGCGTCTGGCCGCCGCCCGGCGGGGTGCCGCCGGCGCGGTGGGTGCCATAGCCGGCGTAGGTCGACACCTGCACGCCAATGATGCGGGTCTGCGGCGCCAGCGCCTTGACGACGGTGGCGATGCCGGACATCAGCCCGCCGCCGCCGATGGGCACCACCACATCCTGCGGCGGCGGCCGGTCGGCCATCATCTCCAGCCCCACGGTGCCCTGGCCGGCGACGATGGCGGGGTCGTCGAAGGGGTGGACGAAGGTCAGGCCGTGTTCCTGCGCCAGCACGCGGGCGTGCTCGCGGGCGCCTTCCAGCGTCTCGCCATGCAGCACCACCGTGGCGCCCCATTGCTCGGTCAGGCGTACCTTGGTGAAGGGGGTTTCCAGCGGCATGACGATGGTGGCCGGAATGCCGAGGCGTCCGGCGTGGTAGGCCACCCCCTGGGCATGGTTGCCGGCCGACATGGCCACCACGCCGCGCGCCCGCTGCTCGGCGGTCAGCGTCAGCAGCTTGATGAGGGCGCCGCGGGCCTTGAACGAGCCGGTGACCTGCAGGTTCTCCAGCTTCAGCGTCAGGTCGCAGCTGCACAGGCGCGACAGCGCCATGGCATCGACGGTGGGCGTGCGCACCACGGCGCCGGCAAGCGCCTCGGCGGCGGCGCGGATGTCGTCGAGGGTGGGCGCGGCCGGGCCGGCGACGGCCACGTCCGCAGCCGCCGCGGGGGCGGGGGCGCGGGAGGAATCAGCGGTCATGGTTGAATCGAAGCACGGAAACGGGTTCTCCGTCCAGATCCAGTAATTCCCCTTTTAACCACAGTGGCATTTGATCATCGTAGTGGGGCGACAGGGGATTCTCCGACTGGCCGGTGGCGATGATGAAGCGGGAGTTGTCCGGCGCCGCCAGGTCCAGCACCGCCCGCAGGCCGGCGCCATGCACCGCCTCGAACGGCTGGGCGCCACTGCCGCCGCCGCGCCAGCCGGCCCGCAGCAGGGTGTGGGCGCCGCCGTCCATGGGCGGCCGGCGATGGGCGAGGGCGCCGACCACCGGCAGGCTGCCGTAGAGGCGGTTCACCAGCTCGGCCCGGTGCGCCTCGCCCCAGCGCCAGTCGGCCATGCGGCTGCCGTGGCGGGCGGTGAGGTCGGCCACCGCCGCCTCCAGCGCCGCCGCCAGGGGGGCGCCGCAGCCGGCCCGGCACCACTCGCCGTCCCCTTGCAGGGCGGCCAGCAGCACACGGTCGCGCTCTCCCCGCCACAGGGGGAACAGGTCGCCCAGCGCCTCGGCGAACAGCGCCTGTTCGATGTGGGCCATCCAGGTGGCAAACAGCAGCGGTTCCGGCCGGTCCGCGGTCTCGCGGTAGTCCCAGGCGGCGAGCAGGCGGCGGGCCTCGGCGGTGGCCGGCGTCGGCTCCACCGTCGCCAGCAGCAGCGGCAGCAGGGCCAGCGCCATCTCGCTGCGGGTGTCCACCTGCATGGCGATGCTGCCGGCGATGTCGTGGCGGTCGTGGGCCGCCAGCAGCGACTCCGCCCGCATGGCCCGCCACGGCGCCGGCCAGGTGGCGGCGATGAGGTGGGGATAGCTGTCGTCCACCACCCGGTTGTTGGCGTTCATCAGCACCCCGCCGGGCGGCGACTCGGACTGCGGCAGCGCCTCGAAGGGGATGAAGCCGTGCCACAGGGTCTCCAGGTCGGCCCCGGCGACCGGCAGGGTGCCGTCGCCCCGGCTGCGCAGCGGGATCAGCCCGGCGGTGACCATGCCGATGCGCCCGTCGGCATCGGCATAGACCATGTTCTGCACCGGCGCCTCGAACAGGCGCAGGGCCTGCCGCGCGGCGGCGGCATCGCGGGCGTGGTTGAGGTGGTAGAGGCCGGCGGCGGTGCGGTCCTCCGGCCGCAGGGCGGTCGCCGCCAGGGCCGTCACCTGCCGCGGCCCGGCGGGAGCGCCGGCGAAGGCGGCGAGGTCGGACACCACCGGCCCGTGGCGCGTCTCGCGCACCGTCAGGGTGACGCTGTCGCCGCCGCGCACGGCGATCACGTCGTCGCGGCTACGGAAGGGGCGCGGGCCGTCCGGCGTCAGGTAGTCCGAGTCCGCTCCGTCGGCCAGGGTTTCCGCCACCAGGTCCATGGTGTCGGCGTGGGTGGTGGTGATGCCCCAGCCGAGGCTGGCGTTGCGCCCGATGAGGTGGAACGGCACCCCCGGCACGGTGGCGCCGGACAGTTCCCATTCCGGCGTCTGCACGGTCGCCAGATACCACAGGATGGGCGCCTCGAAGCCCAGATGCGGGTCGTTGGCGAGGATGGCGCCGCCGGTGCTGGTGCGCTCCGGCGCCAGCACCCAGGCGTTGGAGGCGGTGGTGGGGGTGAACTCGGCGGGCGGAGGCGGCGGCAGCGCGGCCTCGCGCACGGCGGCTGGCAGGCTTACCGGCGCCCCCGGCGGGCCTTCCGGCCACAGCGCCGCCACCCGCTCCGCCGGCAGGCCGGCATCGAGCAGGCGCAGGCGCAGGATCTCGTCCGGCCAGTTGCCGGCCAGCCGCAGCGCCATCAGCCGCTGCCACACCAGGCTGTCGGCGAGCCGCCACGGCTCCGGCGTGACGCCGAGGGCGAGCAGGGCGGGCGGCAGCCATTGGCCATCGTCGGCCAGCCAGGCATTGACCCCGGCGGCATAGGCATCCAGGGCGGCCAGCGTCTCCGCATCCAGCGCCGCCAGGGTCGATGTGGCGAGCCGGTAGAGCCCGAGGGTGCGGGCCCAGCGGTCGGTCGGCAGGGCGCGTTCGCCCAGCACCTCCGCCAGCCGGCCGGCGCCCAGGCGGCGCATGGTCTCCATCTGCAGGAAGCGGTCCTGGGCGTGGACGAAGCCGAGCAGGAAGTAGGCGTCGGCGGTGGTGCCGGCGGTGATGGTGGGAATGCCCCAGCGATCCCGCACCACCGTCGCCGGCCCTTGCAGGCCGGGCAGGGTGAGGGTGCCGTCCACCTGCGGGCGGGAGGCCTGGAAGGCACCCCACACCGCCCCGGCGGCGACCACCGCCAGCAGCAGCAGGGTGATGGGCGCGGCGATCAGCCAGCGGCGGGTTCGGCGGCGGGTGATGGCTCGGTCCTCCGAATGCAGACAGGGCGCCCGGCCATAGCCGGACGCCCTGTTCATCCAGACTGTCGGCCGGAGCTTACTTCATGTTGAAGATGATGGTCTTTTTGTGGGTGAAGTGCTCCAGCATGGCTTCCAGGGTGGCTTCCTTGCCCAGGCCCGAATGCTTGATGCCGCCGTAGGACAGGTTGGGCTGCACCACCAGGTTCTGGTTCACCTGCACGAAGCCGGCTTCCAGGCGGCGGGTGGCATCCATCGCCGTCTTCAGATCATTCGTCCACACGGTCGCCGCAAGGCCGTACTCGCTGTTGTTGGCGGCGGCGATCACTTCCTCGTAGTCGGTGAACTTGAACACGCAGGTCACCGGGCCGAAGATTTCCTCGCGGCTCGGCGGGGCGTCGGCGGAGATGTCGGTGAAGATCACCGGCTGGATGAACAGGCCCTTCTTCAGGGCCGGGTCGTCCGGCAGCTGCGAGCAGTGATTGGCGGTGCCGCCGGCGTCGACGCCCTTCTGGATGTAGCCGCGCACTTTCTCCAGCTGGTCGGTGGAGATGATGGTGCCGATGTCGGTCGACTCGTCCAGCGGGTTGCCCATCTTCATGGCGTCGGCCTTGGCCTTCAGGCGGGCGACGAACTCGTCATGGATGTCGGCATGGACGTAGATGCGGCTGGAGGCGGTGCAGCTCTGGCCCTGGCGGGTGAAGCGCACGCCGGCGACGGCACCGGCCACCGCCTTGTCCAGATCGGCGTCGGCGAACACGATCATCGGGCTCTTGCCGCCCAGTTCCAGGGTCACCGGGATCAGCTTGTCGGCGGCGGCCTTGGAGACGATCTTGCCGGTCTCGACCGAGCCGGTGAAGGTGATCTTGCCGACCGCCGGATGCGACACCAGGGGCGCGCCGCATTCCGGGCCGAAGCCGGACAGGATGTTGAACACGCCCGGCGGCAGCACCTCGTTCATGATCTGGCAGACGCGCAGCACGGTCAGCGGCGCCTCTTCCGCCGACTTGACGACGACGGTGTTGCCGGCCACCAGCGCCGGCGCCACCTTCAGCGCCATCAGCATCAGCGGCACGTTCCACGGGATGATGGCGCCGACCACGCCGATGGGCTCGCGCACGGTCACTGTCAGCATGTCGGGGTTGAAGGGCACCGTCTCGCCCTTCAGCTCGCTCGCCAGGCCGCCGTAGAACACGAAGGCGTCGGCCAGCACCGAGGCCTCGACACGGCTTTCCGTGCGCAGGGCCTTGCCGGTTTCCAGCGCCACCAGACGGCCCAGTTCCTCCACCCGCTCCATCAGGCGGCGGCCGCATTCGGTGACCAGCTTGCCGCGTTCGCGGGCCGGCATGGCCTTCCACGCCTTCTGGGCGCGGGCGGCGGCAGTGGCGGCGCGATCAACGTCGGCGGCATCGCCGGCGGCGGCCTCGCCCACCTTTTCGCCGGTGGCCGGGTTGACCACGTCGAAGGTCTTGCCGGAGGCGGCGCGCACCATCTCGCCGTCGATCAGGTGGAAGCCTGACAGTTCCTTGGCGAGGGAGAACGGATCGGTGTTCTGGGTGATCTTGCTGACCATGTTCATGGCGTCTTCTTTGCCCCTTGGACGAAGTTCTGGTTATGGCTAAGGCTGAGAAACGGACTGCAAGGTATTGAAATTACGCGACGTAGCCCTGCGGTAGCGTCGAGATGAAGTCGGTGAACACATCCCCCTGGACGTTGACGTGGCGGGCCATCAGGCGGCTTGCCTCGTCGGCGTCATAGGCCAGGATGGCGTCCACCACCGCCTTGTGCTCGGCCAGCGACTCGCTGATGCGGCCGGGGCGGTTGAGCTGGTGGCGGCGATAGGGGGCGGTGCGGCGGTGCAGGCTGCGGGTCATGTCGGCCAGCACCTCGTTGTGGCTGCCGTCGTAGATGGCGTCGTGGAAGACCTTGTTGGCGGCGTAATAGCCCTCCAGGTCGATCTTCTTCTCGAAGCCTTCGCAGTCGCGCACCACGCGCTTCAGCGCCTCGCGCTCGGCGGGGTTCATGCGGCGGGCGGCGAGGCGGGCGCACATGGCCTCCAGCTCCGCCATCACCTCGAACATCTCCACCAGCCGGGGCAGGGTGATCACCGCCACCACGGCGCCCTGGCGCGGCCGCACCTCGATGAGGCCGGAGGCGGACAACTGGCGCAAGGCTTCACGCACCGGCGTGCGTGAAACGTCGAACCGTTGGGCGATGCTTTGTTCGTCGAGGCGGTCGCCGGGCTTCAGCCGGCCGGCGAAAATATCTTCTTCGAGGGCGCGGCGCAGTTGGTCCGCGCGCGTCGGCGTTCTTCTCGGCATGGATGCGCCTTTGCTTCCCTGTCGGCCCGCTCCCCGCGCTGCCGCCTTGCATCAGCGCCTCTGACGGGCGAACGGCGGTCTCTGCACGGCGCTCGGCGCCGGACGTTTTCTCCCTGTGCCCATCTTGTATACATCAACGCACCTTCGCGTATCCAGCACTTTCCCTATGCGGAAAGGGCAGGGTTGCGGCGGCGGCGCTTTTGCCCGACGCTGTCTGCCCATCGCCCGCAGGCCACGGAGAGCCCCATGATCACCATGACCTCGCACCACGTTCCGGTCCTGCGGCCGGAGGGATTCCGCCGCATGGCCTATGTCGAGTGGGCGGCCCCGGCGGCGGAGACCTCGGGAACGGTGGTCTGCGTCCACGGCCTCACCCGCCAGGGGCGTGACTTCGATGCGCTGGCGGAGGTGCTGGCCGGGCAGGGGCGGCGGGTGCTGTGCCCGGATGTGCTGGGGCGCGGCGCCAGCGACTGGCTGGGGGACAAGGGCGGCTACGCCTATCCGCAGTATCTCGCCGACATGGCGACCCTGCTGGCCCGCAGCGGGGCGGAGGCGGTGGACTGGGTGGGGACGTCCATGGGCGGCCTGATCGGCCTGTTCCTGGCCGCCACCCCCGGTAGCTCGATCCGCCGGCTGGTGATCAACGACATCGGCCCGCTGGTGCCGGCCGAGGGGTTGCTGCGCATCGGCACCTACGTCGGCGAAGACCCGCTGTTTCCCGACCTGGAGGCGGCGTCGGCCCGCCTGCGCGAGCGCACCGCCACCTACGGCCCGCTGCCGGCGGAGCGGTGGGAGGCGGTGGTGCGCCATTCGACGCGCCCGGACCCGGACGGCAAGGGCTGGCGGCTCGCCTACGACCCGGCCATTGCGCTCGCCTTCCAGGCGGTGCAGCCGGACCAGCCCATCGACCTGTGGGCGGTGTGGGATCGGGTGACGGTGCCGGTGCTGGTGATCCGCGGCGCCCGCTCCGACCTGTTGCCGGCCGAGGTGGTGGCGGAGATGCAGGGGCGCGGCCCCGGCTGTCAGGTGGTGGAGGTGCCCGAGGCCGGCCACGCCCCCTGGCTGATGACGCCCGACCAGATGGCGCCGGTGCTTGAGTTCCTCAAGGGCCACGGCTGACGCCGGCCTCCCGGCCGAGCGAAGGCGGGCCGAGCGAAGGCGGGCAGGGCGGCGGGGTCAGGACGTGGCGAAGCGCGCCGCCACCTGCTCCGCCGCGCCCACGACGCAGAATTCCATGCCGTTGTCGAGGTAGACGAACGCCGCCCGCGTGCCCGGCACGCTGCGCACCGCCGTCACCTTGTCCGGGCGGATGTGCAGCACCACGCCGGTTTCGCCGCCGGTGGTGGGGTTGAACTCGGCAATGGTGACGAAGCCGTTGCCCGCTCCGTTGGTCATGGCGTCAGCCCTTCTTCAGCAGCCGCGCCGCCTCCACCGCCGTATAGGTGAGCACCGCGTCGGCGCCGGCGCGACGGAAGGCCAGCAGGCTTTCCAGCACGGCGGCATCGTTGTTGAGCCAGCCGTTGTGAACGGCAGCCTTCAGCATGGCATACTCGCCGCTCACCTGATAGGCGAAGGTCGGCACGGCGAAGGTTTCCTTCACCCGGCGGATGATGTCGAGGTAGGGCATGCCCGGCTTGACCATCACCAGATCGGCGCCTTCCTGCAGGTCGAGCCCCACTTCGCGCAGCGCCTCGGCCGAATTGGCGGGGTCCATCTGGTAGGTCTTCTTGTCGCCCTTCAGCGCCCCGCCGGAGCCGACGGCATCGCGGAACGGGCCATAGAAGGCGCTGGCGTACTTGGCGGCGTAGGAGCAGATGCGCACGTCGTGGAAGCCGGCGGCGTCCAGGCCGTCGCGGATGGCGCCGACGCGGCCGTCCATCATGTCCGACGGCGCCACGATGTCGCAGCCGGCCTGGGCCTGCACGATGGCCTGACGCACCAGCACCGCCACCGTCTCGTCGTTCACCACGTATCCGTCGCGGCAGATGCCGTCGTGGCCGTCGGAATTGAACGGGTCGAGCGCCACGTCGCACAGCACGCCGAGGTCGGGGAAGGCGGCCTTGATGGCGCGCACGGCGCGGCAGACCAGATTTTCCGGGTTGGTCGCCTCGCGGCCGTCCGGCGTCTTCAGCGCCGGATCGACCGCGGGGAACAGGGCGACGGCGGGGATGCCCAGCTCCCGGGCCTCCCCGCAGGCGTCGACCAGCAGGTCGATGGACAGGCGGTCCACCCCCGGCATGGACGCGACCGGCTGCCGCTCGTTGGTGCCCTCGATGACGAAGACCGGCCAGATGAGGTCATCGGGCGTCAGTCGGTTCTCCGCCACCAGCCGCCGGGTGAAGTCATCCCGGCGGAGGCGGCGCAGCCGCGTGCGAGGGTAGGAGCCGAATGCGGCGGTCGGACGGGCGATGCCAGGGTCGCTGCTCACGCTTTCTCCAGAGCCTGTTCGAGGTCGGCCAGAATGTCGTCGATGTGCTCGATGCCGATCGACAGACGGACATACCCCTCACTGACGCCGGTTGCAACCTGGTCTTCCACCGACAGCTGGGAATGGGTGGTGGACGCCGGATGAATGGCCAGCGAACGGGCATCGCCGATATTGGCGACATGGTAGAACAGGCCGAGGGAGTCAATGAAGGCCTTGCCGGCCTGCAGGCCGCCCTTCAGCTCGAACCCGAGCAGGCCGGAGTAGCCGCCCTTCAGCACGGCGTCGGCCCGCTGGCGCTGCACGCCTTCCGACAGGCCGGGGTAGATCACGCGGCTGACCTTGGGGTGCTTGGACAGGTACTCGGCCACCTTCTGGGCGTTCTCGGAATGGGCGCGGATGCGCAGCGGCAGCGTCTCCAGGCCCTGGATGATCTGGAAGGCGTTGAACGGCGACATCGCCGAGCCCAGGTCGCGCAGCAGGATGACGCGGGCGCGGATGATGTAGGCGATGGGGCCGAGCGGCTTCACCGCCTCGGTCCACACCGCGCCGTGGTAGCTGTCGTCCGGCTTGTTCAGGGTCGGGAAGCGGTCGCCCTGGGCTTCCCAGTCGAAGTTGCCGCCGTCGATGATCATGCCGCCGATGGAGGTGCCGTGGCCGCCGATGAACTTGGTGGTCGAGTAGACGACCACCGCGGCGCCATGGTCGAAGGGCCTGGCGAGCAGGGGGGCGGCGGTGTTGTCCATGATCAGCGGCACGCCGATCTCACGGCCGATCTTCGCCACCTCGGCGATGGGGAAGACGTGCAGCTTGGGGTTCGGCAGCGTCTCGGCGTAGTAGGCGCGGGTGCGCTCGTCGGTGGCGCGGCGGAAGTTCTCCGGGTCGCTCGGGTCGACGAAGCGGACCTCGATGCCGAACTGCTTCAGCGTGTTGGCAAACAGGTTCCAGGTACCGCCGTAAAGGTCGGTGGACGACACGATGTTGTCGCCGGCCTGGCACAGGTTCATGACCGCGAAGGTGGAAGCGGCCTGGCCCGAGGCGACGCCCAGCGCCGCGACGCCGCCTTCCAGCGCTGCCAGACGCTGTTCCAGCACGTCCACCGTCGGGTTCATGATGCGGCTGTAGATGTTGCCGAATTCCTTCAGGGCGAAGAGATTGGCCGCATGGTCCGTCGAATCGAACTGGTAGCTGGTGGTCTGGTAGATGGGCACCGCCACCGCCTTGGTCGCCTCGTCACGGCGATAGCCGGCATGAAGGACAAGGGTTTCCGGGCGCGCGTTCTTGAGATCCATGTGACAACTCCCCCTGGGGCTGGAACGGACGTGGGGTGCAGCAAACCCGAGCGGGAGGCGTCTGTCAATACGGCACGGCGGGTTGTGGTGTAAAATAGGATGATTTCACAGCAGTAAATCGTCATTCCGTTTCGGGAAACCGACGCCTTTACAGCCGCCGCCGACTGTGTATGATCTTCGGCAAAAATTGTATGCAAGAACGAAAACGCCCGGGAGAAGCTCCATGGACTTCCTGCTGACCGAGGATCAGGCCGCCTTCCAGGACGCGGCGCGCTCCTTCGCCCAGAACGAGATGCTGCCCAATGCGGCGCGCTGGGATGCCGACCATGTCTTCCCCGAGGAGACGCTGCGGGCGGCGGCCGAACTGGGCTTCGCCGGCATCTACGTGCAGGACGACGTGGGCGGCTCCGGCCTCACCCGTCTCGATGCGGCGCTGATCTTCGAGGAACTGGCGGCGGCCTGCCCGTCGACGGCGGCCTACATCTCCATCCACAACATGGCGTCGTGGATGATCGACCGCTTCGGCAATGATGAACAGCGCCACCGGTTCCTGCCGAAGCTCTGCACCATGGAGCACTTCGCCAGCTACTGCCTGACCGAGCCGGGCGCCGGCTCCGACGCCGCCTCGCTGAAGACGCGGGCCGAGCGCGACGGCGACCATTACGTGCTGAACGGCGAGAAGGCGTTCATTTCCGGCGGCGGTCGCTCCGACATCTACGTCGTCATGGTGCGCACCGGCGAGCCGGGGCCGAAGGGCATCTCCACGGTGGTGGTGGAAAAGGGCACGCCGGGCCTGTCGTTCGGCAAGCAGGAAGAAAAGCTCGGCTGGCACAGCCAGCCGACCAGCGCCGTGATCTTCGAGAACTGCCGGGTGCCGGTGGCCAACCGCCTGTCGGACGAGGGCATGGGCTTCAAGATCGCCATGATGGGCCTGGATGGCGGCCGCCTGAACATCGGCGCCTGCTCCCTCGGCGGGGCGCGGGCGTCGTTGGAGGCGGCGCTTGAGTACGTCACCGTCCGCAAGCAGTTCGGCAAGGCGCTGGCGGAGTTCCAGGCGCTGCAGTTCAAGCTGGCCGACATGGCGACCGAGCTGGAGGCCGCCCGCCTGCTGCTGCACAAGGCCGCCTCGGCGCTCGACCGCAAGAGCCCGGATGCGACGCAGCTGTGCGCCATGGCCAAGCGGCTGGCGACCGACACCGGCTTCTCGGTGACCAACGAAGCCTTGCAGCTGCACGGCGGTTACGGCTACATCCGGGAATATCCCATCGAGCGCTACCTGCGCGACCTCCGGGTGCATCAGATTCTCGAAGGGACGAACGAGATCATGCGCCTCATCATCTCCCGCAAGATGATCGCCGGGTGATCGGCGCACGACCAGGCTCACCACGCCGCCGGCGCGCTTGCCGCGACGGTCGCCGAAGGAAAAGAGGGACCGGATGTCCGACGACGAGATCCTGTTCGCGGTCAAGGACGGCATCGCGACCATCACGCTGAACCGCCCGAAGGCCATGAACGCGCTGACGCTGGCGCAGATCGAGCAGATGGACCCGCAGCTGCGGGCCTGGGCGGGGGACGATGGCGTGCACTGCGTCGTCATCCAGGGCGCCGGCGACAAGGCGTTCTGCGCCGGCGGCGACGTGGTGGCGCTGTGGAAGGCCGGGCAGGCCAAGGACGAGGCCTACCTGTCCCGCTTCTACGGCGAGGAATACCGCCTCAACCGCCTCATCAAGACCTACGCCAAGCCCTATGTGGCGCTGCTTGACGGCGTGGTGATGGGCGGCGGCGTCGGCGTCTCCGTCCACGGCTCGCACCGGGTGGCGACCGAACGCACCCTGTTCGCCATGCCGGAAACCGGCATCGGCATGTTCCCCGACGTCGGCGGCACCTACTTCCTGCCGCGGCTGCCGGGCAAGCTCGGCATGTATCTGGCGCTCACCGGTGCCCGCCTGCGCGCCGCCGACTGCGTCTATGCCGGCGTCGCTACCCACTACGTGCCGGCCAACCGCCTGAACGACCTGCTGCAGGCGCTGAGCGAGGCGGAAACCGGCACCCGCACGCCGGACGAGATGCAGCAGGCGGTGACCGTCGTGCTCGACATGTACAACGAGGAACCGGGCCCGGCACCGCTCGCCAAGGTGCGCGACCAGATCGACAGCTGCTTCGCCGGCGAATCGGTGGACGACATCCTGGATCGCCTCGCGGCCGACGGCTCGGAGTGGGCGGTGCAGACCCGCGACACCATCCTGGCCAAGAGCCCGACCGCCACCAAGGTCGCCTTCCGCCAGATGCAGGTGGGCGCCCAGGTGGACTTCGACCGCGCCATGCAGATCGAGTTCCGCCTGTCGCAGCGCTTCATGCAGGGGCCGGACTTCTTCGAAGGCGTGCGCGCCCTGCTGGTGGACAAGGACAACGCCCCGAAGTGGAGCCCGGCGACGCTGGACGCCGTCGCCCAGGACGCGGTGGATGCCTTCTTCGCGCCCCTGTCTCAGGACGACTTGAAGGTCGATTAAGGCAGTTGTTTCAATAATTTGGCGGCCGACCCTGATCCTACGGGGCAGGGGAGGCCGCCGCCCCAACCCACAAGAACACGTTCAGGAGGAGAGACGTCATGGCGACCATCGGTTTCATCGGTGTCGGCAACATGGGCGGCCCGATGGCGGCCAACCTGGCCAAGGCCGGCCACACGGTGAAGGCTTTCGATCTCAGCAGGGAGTCGGTGGACCGCGCCGTGGCCGCCGGCTGCACCGCCGCCGAGACGGTGACCGACGCCGCCCGCGACGTCGACGTGGTGGTGACCATGCTGCCGGCCGGCAAGCATGTGTCGCACGTCTATGAAGGCACCGACGGCGTGTTCGCCACCGCCCGCCCCGGCACGCTGATGATCGACTGCTCGACCATCGACGTCGATACCTCCCGCGCCGTCACCGCCATGGCCGAGAAGCAGGGCTTCCTGATGGTCGATGCGCCGGTGTCCGGCGGCGTCGGCGGGGCCGAGGCCGGCACCCTGACCTTCATGGTCGGCGGCAGCGACGATGCGGTGGAAAAGGCCCGCCCGTTCCTGGAAAAGATGGGCAAGGCCATCATCCACGCCGGCGGCCCCGGCAACGGCCAGGCGGCGAAGATCTGCAACAACATGATGCTCGGCATCCAGATGCTGTCGGTGGCGGAAGCCTTCGTGCTCGCCAAGCGCCTCGGCCTGGACGCCCAGAAGCTGTTCGACATCTCCTCCAAGGCGTCGGGCCAGTGCTGGTCGCTGACCTCCTACTGCCCGGTGCCCGGTCCGGTGCCGACCTCGCCGGCCAACCGCGACTACAAGCCGGGCTTCGCCGCCGACATGATGCTGAAGGACCTGAAGCTGGCCCAGGAAGCCGCCTCCCGCGCCGGCGCCGCCACCCTGCTCGGCAGCCAGGCGGAAGCGCTCTACCAGCTGATGTCCAGCAAGGGCAACGGCGGGCTGGACTTCTCCGCCATCATCAAGATGATTGACGGCGAGATCTGACCACCCTTGAGGACCACCATGGCCGAGCGGCGTGCCGGCGACGTTCTGTTCGAGATCACCATCCACGGCACCGTCGCGCGCTGTTCGGCCATTGATGTGGCGACCAACGTCGAGGTCTCCATCGTGGCGCCGGCCAATTACTCGCGGTTCACCCTGCAGCAGAACGCCCTGCGCAAGCTGAACCGCAAGCTGGCGGAACTGGAGGAAAAGCGCCGCCGCTGAGGGGCCGGCGCTGTTCCATCCCGGAAAGTCCAACGGCCGCATCGGGTTCGATGCGGCCGTTTTTCATGCGGTGCAGGCGCTGCCGCGGCGGGCGCCGCGGCAGGGGCCGGTCACTTGCTGGCGCGGCGGCGCCCGTCGTCGTCCGACGGCTTGCGGCCGAGGCCGATCTTCTTGGCGAAGGCCGACCGCTGCTGCGCGTAGTTGGGCGCGACCATCGGATAGTCGGGCGGCAGGCCCCACTTCAGACGGTATTCGTCCGGCGTCATGTTGTAGTTGGTGCGCAGGTGCCGCTTGAGCATCTTCAGTTTCTTGCCGTCTTCCAGGCAGATGATGTACTCGGGCGTGATCGACTTGCGCGGGTTCACGGCCGGCCTCGGGGCCTCGGCCGCGGGAGCCTCCGGACGCGACAGCGCCGCCAGGGCGGAGTAGACGGTCTGGATCAGCTCGGGAATCTGCGCCCCCGGCATGCTGTTCTTGCTCACGTAGGCGGCGACCACGTCCACCGCCATGCGCAGCATGTCGTCGCGGTTGGCATCCTCAATCCGGCTTTCAGTCATCTTGTCACCAGTTCCATTTTCTCTGCTCGTAGCGGCAGTTTCGGTTTCCCGACCGGCCTGCGCCGCAACTTCCGGCGCCGCCGAATTCACCGGTTCCCCCGTCCGGGATGGCCAGTGGAGACATACTTGTTGCTTTCTATCATTCTGTCAATTGGTTAAGGGCCGCGGCGAAATAAATAATTACTTGAACTGGCGGTCGGGCGCAGTAAAAGCGATTTCCGCGACGTCAGCGCCATGCCGCGAATAGGCCTGCACGCCGTGGGGCCGGCGCCGGAGGCTCGGCCAATGGAAATAATACCCTGTCCGGCCGGCAGGGGGCGATTCAGGCAATACCTGTACTTTAGTCTGGGTCAAGAGAACTGCCGCACCCTTTGCCGATGCTGTCTCGGGGCAGGGAGTCCCGGGCGGCGCGCCCGGTCGGCCGCATGATGTCGTGGCCGTGCTGGCATGGCCGGCCGACATATGGTAACAGTCCCGCAACCCTTTCCCCCGACAGAAGCGACACGCCATGTCCGACCCCATCGCCATCGCCTCCGACCACGGCGGCCTGGAGCTGAAGACCCTTCTCAAGAAGGACCTGGAGGATCGGGGCCTGACCGTCCTCGACCTCGGCACCAACTCGACGGATTCGGTGGATTACCCGGACTTCGCCGATGCCATGGCGGCGGCCCTGAAGGAGGGCCGCGCCGCCCGCGGCGTGCTGATCTGCGGCACCGGCATCGGCATCTCCATCGCCGCCAACCGCCACGCCCATGTGCGGGCGGCCCTGGTGCACGACGCCTTCACCACCCGCATGGCCCGTCAGCACAACGATGCCAACGTGCTGGTGCTGGGCGGCCGCACCATGGGGCCGGAAGTGGCCCGCGACTGCCTGGGGCTTTTCCTCGACACTGCGTTCGAAGGGGGCCGTCACGCCCGTCGCGTTGAAAAGATGAGCCGGCCGGGTTAAATCGGCGGCACCGCGCAGCACTTCCCGCTTTCCCACGTAAGGATGATCGCACCGATGTCCGCCACCAGCTTCTTCGGCGCCTCGCTGGCCGAGGCCGATCCCGACATCAAGAAGGCCCTCGACCTCGAACTCGGCCGTCAGCAGAACCAGATCGAGCTGATCGCGTCGGAGAACATCGTCTCCCGCGCCGTGCTGGAAGCCCAGGGCTCGGTGCTGACCAACAAGTATGCCGAGGGTTACCCCGGCAAGCGCTACTACGGCGGCTGCGAGTTCGTCGACATCGCCGAAAGCCTCGCCATCGAACGCGCCAAGAAGCTGTTCGAGTGCGAGTACGTCAACGTCCAGCCGCACGCCGGTGCCCAGGCCAACGGCGCCGTCATGATGGCGCTGGTGAAGCCCGGCGACACCATCATGGGCATGAGCCTCGCCGCCGGCGGCCACCTCACCCACGGCGCCGCCCCGGCGCAGTCGGGCAAGTGGTTCAACGCCGTGCAGTACGGCGTGCGCCGCCAGGACGCCCGCATCGACTTCGACGAGGTCGAGCGCCTGGCCGTCGAGCACAAGCCGAAGCTCATCATCGCCGGCGGCTCCGCCTATCCGCGGGTGATCGACTTCAAGCGCTTCCGCGAGATCGCCGACAAGGTGGGCGCGCTGTTCATGGTCGACATGGCGCACTTCGCCGGTCTGGTGGCCGGCGGCGCGCACCCGAGCCCGCTGCCCTATGCCGACGTGGTGACCACCACCACCCACAAGACCCTGCGCGGCCCGCGCGGCGGCATGATCCTGTCCAACAACCCGGACATCGGCAAGAAGATCAACTCGGCGGTGTTCCCCGGCCTGCAGGGCGGCCCGCTGATGCACGTCATCGCCGGCAAGGCCGTGGCCTTCGGCGAGGCGCTGAAGCCGGAGTTCAAGCAGTACGCCGCCAGCATCGTCGACAACGCCCGTGCGCTGGCCGACACCCTGGTGCGCGGCGGGCTGGAGATCGTCTCCGGCGGCACCGACACCCACCTCATGCTGGTGGACCTGCGGCCCAAGGCGCTGACCGGCAACGTCGCCGAGCACAGCCTGGAGCGCGCCGGCATCACCTGCAACAAGAACGGCATCCCCTTCGACCCGGAAAAGCCGACGGTGACCTCGGGCGTGCGCCTCGGCACCCCGGCCGGCACCACCCGCGGCTTCGGCGTCGCCGAGTTCACCCAGGTGGGCGAGATGATCGTCGAGGTGCTGGACGGCCTGGCCGCCAACCGCGACGACAACTCGGCGGTCGAGAACTCGGTGCGGGAACGGGTGGAAGACCTGTGCCGCCGCTTCCCCATCTACCAGGGGCTGTGAGGCCGGAGCGCCGCCGGGGCTAGAGGGGGAAGACCGACATGCGCTGTCCGTTCTGCGGCCACGACGACACCCAGGTGAAGGACTCGCGTCCGACGGAGGACAATTCGGCCATCCGTCGGCGCCGGTACTGCCCCTCCTGCGAGTCCCGCTTCACCACCTTCGAGCGCGTGCAGCTGCGCGAGCTGACGGTGGTGAAGCGCAACGGCCAGCGCATCCCCTTCGAGCGGGAGAAGCTCGCGCGCTCCATCCGCATCGCCTGCCGCAAGCGGGCGGTGGACGAGGAGCGTATCGAGCGCATCGTCAACGGCATCCAGCGCCGCCTGGAAAGCTCCGGCGAGACCGAGATCCCGTCGAGCATGATCGGCGAGATGGTCATGGAAGCCCTGCAGGGGCTCGACCAGGTGGCCTATGTGCGCTTCGCGTCGGTCTACAAGAACTTCCGCGAAGCCAAGGACTTCGAAGACTTCGTGGAAAAGCTGGGAGGCGAATGAGGCCGTGACCGCCGGTTCCGCCGTCACCCCGGCCGATCCGGCGCCGCCGCCGGAGGAGATGCACCGCCACATGCGGGCGGCGCTGGCCCTGGCGCGCCGTGGTCTCGGCCGGGTGTGGCCGAACCCGACGGTCGGTTGCGTCCTCGTCCGCCACGGCCGCGTCGTCGGGCGCGGCGTCACCCAGCCGGGCGGCCGTCCCCATGCCGAGCCGGTGGCTCTGGCCATGGCCGGCGCCGCGGCGGCGGGCGCCACCGCCTATGTCTCGCTGGAACCGTGCAGCCACTACGGCAAGACGCCGCCCTGCGCCGATGCCCTGGTGAAGGCGGGGGTGGCGCGGGTGGTGGCGGCGGCCGTCGACCCCGATCCGCGCGTCTCCGGCCGCGGCCTGGCCCGGCTGCGCGAGGCGGGGGTGGAGGTGATCGAGGGCGTCCTGCGCGACGAGGCGGAGGCGCTGAACGCCGGCTTCTTCCTGCGGGTGCGGCAGGGCCGCCCGCTGGTGACGCTGAAGTGCGCCACCACGCTGGACGGCCGCATCGCGCTCGCCAACGGCGACAGCAAGTGGATCACCGGCGGCGAGGCCCGCCTGCGCGGCCATCTGCTGCGGGCGGAGCACGACGCGATCCTCATCGGCTCCGGCACGGCGCTGGCGGACGATCCCGAACTCACCTGCCGCCTGCCGGGGCTGATCGAGCGGTCGCCGGTGCGGGTGGTGCTGGACGGCGCCCTGCGCCTGTCCGCCGACAGCCGGCTGGTGCAGTCGGCGCGGCAGGTGCCGCTGTGGCTGGTGACGCGGGAAGGCCACGCGCCGGCCGCGCTCGCCCGCCTGCGCGACTTGGGGGTGGAGGTGCTGGAGGTGGCCTGCGACGACAGCGGCCATCCCTCGGCGGAGGCCGCCCTGCACGGGCTGGCGGCGCGCGGCATCACGCGGGTGCTGGCCGAAGGCGGCGGGCAGGTGGCGGCTAGCCTTCTGCGGGCCGGCATGGTGGATCGCCTCGCCTGGTTTCGCGCCGGCCGGGTGATCGGCGGCGACGGACGGGCGGCGGTGGGCGACTTGGCCCTTGACCGGCTGGCCGATGCCCCCGATTTTGCCCCCGTTTCGCTCACCCGCATCGGCGACGATGTTCTGGAAGTCCTGGGGAGACGCTGACCATGTTCACCGGCATCATCACCGACCTCGGCGCCGTGCGCGAGGTGCACCGCCAGCCGGGCGGCGATACCCGCTTCACCTTTGCCACCCGCTATGACCTGTCCACGGTCGACATGGGCGCTTCCATCGCCTGCAACGGCGTCTGCCTGACGGTCATCGACAAGGGCGCCGACTGGTTCGTGGTGCAGGCCAGTGACGAGACCCTGTCGAAGACCACGCTCGGCGGCTGGCAGCCGGGCCGCAAGGTCAACTTCGAGCGCGCCATGAAGATCGGCGACGAGCTGGGCGGCCATATCGTGTCCGGCCATGTCGACGGCGTGGCGCGGGTGGTCGACATTCGTGACGAGAACGAAAGCAAGCGCTATGTCTTCGAGGTGCCGGCGGCGCTGCGCAAGTTCGTTGCCCCCAAGGGCTCGGTGGCGCTTGATGGTGTGTCGCTGACGGTGAACGAGGTCGAGGGCGCCCGTTTCGGCGTCAACATCATTCCGCATACGCAAGAGGTCACCACCTTCGGCGCCTACCGCGTGGGCGACGAGGTGAACATGGAAATCGACATGCTGGCGCGCTACGTCGCCCGGCTTCTCGAAAAGGACTGACCGTGCCCTACACCGAGTATCTCTCCTCCATCGAGGAGATCATCGAAGACGCCCGCAACGGCCGCATGTTCATCCTGGTGGACGACGAGGACCGGGAGAACGAGGGCGACCTGGTGATCCCGGCGCAGATGGCCACCCCCGATGCCATCAACTTCATGGCCAAGCACGGCCGCGGCCTGATCTGCCTGACGCTGACCAGCGACCGCTGCGACGAACTGGGCCTGCCGATGATGCAGAGCCACAACCAGTCGCGGCTGGCCACCGCCTTCACCGTCTCCATCGAGGCGAAGGAAGGGGTGACCACAGGCATTTCCGCCAGCGACCGCGCCCGCACCGTCGCCGTCGCCATCGACCCGACCAAGGGCAAGGAAGACATCGCCATGCCCGGCCACATCTTCCCGCTGCGCGCCCGCGACGGCGGCGTGCTGGTGCGCGCCGGCCATACCGAGGCGGCGGTGGACGTGGCGCGGCTGGCCGGCCTCAACCCGGCTGGCGTGATCTGCGAGATCATGAACGACGACGGCTCCATGGCCCGCATGCCGGACCTGGTGCAGTTCGCCCAGCTGCACGGGCTGAAGATCGCCACCATCGCCGACCTGATCGCCTACCGCCGCCGCAAGGACAAGATCGTCCGCCGTGACGCCGAGATGGCGTTCCAGAGCGTGTGGGGCGGCGACTGGCGGATGATCGTCTACGTCAACACCGTTGCCTATGCGGAACATATCGCCCTGGTGAAGGGCGACATCACCGGGCACGAGCCGGTGATGGTGCGCATGCACGCCCTCAACGTGCTCGACGACGTGCTGGGCGACAGCCACGCCGGCAAGGGCCGCCAGCTGCACACCGCCATGCGCCAGGTGGCCGAGCACGGCCGCGGCGTGGTGGTGCTGGTGCGCGAGCCGCTGCCCACCAGCCTGTCCGACCGGGTGCGCGAGCGCCTGTCCGGCAAGGGCGAGTCGGCGCGGCTGGTTGATTATGGCGTCGGCGCACAGATCTTGCTCGATCTCGGTGTCAAGGACATGATCCTTCTGTCGAACACCCCGAAGCACATCATCGGACTTGACGGGTATGGCCTGCGGGTGGTGGAACAACGGCCGATCCCCGCGCACGAGGAAACAGAGTAATGGCTACCGGACCGCGCATCCTCATCGTCGAATCGCGCTTCTACGAAGACATCGCCGACCAGCTGGTGAAGGGCGCGGTGCAGGAGCTGACCGCCCAGGGCGCCGGCTACAAGCGCATCATCGTGCCGGGCATCCTGGAGATCCCGGCGGTGATCCGCTTCGCCGTGCGCGCCATGGAACTGCGGGCGACCGACTTCCGGTTCTCGGGCTATGTGGTGCTCGGCTGCTCCATCAAGGGCGAGACCGACCACTACGAGCATGTCTGCACCGAGTCCATGCGCGGCGTCAGCGACCTGGTGCTGCAGTATTCGCTGGCCCTCGGCAATGGTATCCTGACCTGCCGCACCCGCGATCAGGCGTGGGAGCGCGCCCGGGTCGACGGGCGTAACTTCGGGGGTCAGGCGGCCCGTGCGGCCATGCGCATGATCCAGGTGAAACGCGAGATGGGCCTGTGAGCCCGGAACGGATGTCCGACAGCCCCGTGAACAAGCCCGAAACCCCGAAGCTGCGAAAGGTGCGCCTGCCCGGTGGCGGCGCCCGTCGCCGCTCGGCCGCGCGCCTGGCCTCCGTGCAGGCGCTGTACATGATCCATGTCGGCGAGCAGGACCCCAACGACGTCATCCGCGACTTCCTGGAAGGGCGCATGGGCGGCGAGGCGGTGGAGGTCGATCCCGACACCGAGGAAGAGCGCGTCACCAGCCTGATCGACTTCGACCACGAACTGTTCGTGTCGCTGGTGCGGGGCGTGCTGGCGCGGTCGGACGAGATCGACGGCATCCTCAGCCAGTCGCTGACCTCCGGCTGGCACTGGGACCGCATGGAGAACACCGTGCGCGAGATCCTGCGCTGCGGCTGCTTCGAGATCCAGGAGCGGACCGACGTGCCGCCGCGCGTCGCCATCAACGAATATGTCGACGTGGCGCACGCCTTCTATGCCGGACCGGAAACGCGGCTGGTCAATGCCGTGCTCGACCGTCTGGCGCGGGTGATCCGGCCGGACGAGATGGAGCGCGGCCGCGACGGCGGTGGTCATGGCCGGCAGGGGTGAGTTCGACCTCATCGCCGACCTGTTTGCGCCGCTTGCCGCCGGCTATTCCGGCGCCCTGAACCTGCGCGACGATGCCGCGCTGGTCGACCTGCCCGCCGGCCACCGACTGGTGATCACCACCGACGCCCTGGTGGCCGGCGTCCACTTCCTGCCTGACGATCCGCCCGATCTGGTGGCCCGCAAGGCGGTGCGCGTCAACCTGTCGGACGTCGCCGCCATGGGGGCGCGGCCGGTCGGCCTGCTGGTCGCCGCCTGCTTCCCGCGCGACGGCGGCACCGCCTGGGTGGAACTCTTCGCCGCCGGCCTGGCCGCCGACGTGGCGGAATTCGGCGTGCCGGTGATCGGCGGCGACACGGTGGCGACGCCGGGCCCGGCCACCATCACCGTCACCGCCCTCGGCCAGGTGGCAACCGGGGCGGAGCTGCGGCGCGACGCGGCACGGGAGGGGGATGTACTGATGGTCTCCGGCACCATCGGCGACGGCGCCCTCGGGCTGGCGGTTCAGCGCGGCCGCTGCGCCGGGCTGGAGCCCGCCCTGCGCGACGCCCTCATCGACCGCTACCGCCTGCCACAGCCGCGGGTGACGCTCGGCGCCGCCCTGTCCGGGGTGGCGCGGGCCTGCCTGGATGTGTCCGACGGGCTGCTGGGCGACCTCGGCCACATCTGCCGCGCCTCGGGACTCGGGGCGGAGGTGGAGGCGGACGCGGTGCCGCTGTCGGCGGCGGCGCGGGCGGCCGTGGCGGCCGACGAGTCGCTGCTGCGCTCCGCCGTGCTGTGCGGCGGCGACGATTACGAGCTGCTGTTCACCGTCCCCCCCGACCGGGTCGCCGAAGCCGAGGCGGCGGCGCGGCAGGCGGGCGTGACGGTGACGGCGATCGGCGCTATGGTCGCCGGCGAGGGCGTGGCGGTCCGGTACGCCGGCGGTCCGCCGGAAGCCGCCGGCGACGGCGCCAGCTGGCGGCATTTCTAGCCCGCCGGCACGGCACGGGGGCCCGCAGGGGAGGGGGACAGCGGTCATGAAGCGGTTGCTTCTGGTGGTCTTCGCGCTGGTGCTGCTGGGCGGCGCCTCGTTCGTCGGGCTGGTCGCCTTCGGGCTGGCGCCCGACGTGCTCGGCCTCGGCATCGGCCCGGCGCCGATGGAGCAGCAGCAGCAGCAGGCCGCTCCGGTCGAGCCGCCGCCGCCGCGCCTGGACTATGTGAACATCGCCCCCTTCGTGGTGCCCATCATCCTCGAAGACGGCACGCTCCACCGCCAGCTCTACTTCGACCTGCGGCTGGAGGTGACGCCCGGCACCGGCGGCCAGGTCACCCGCCGCATGCCGGTGCTGCACGATGCCTTCATGCGCTACCTTCACCAGTGGTACCCCCTGTGGATGCGCGACCATTCCGACATCGATCTGCCGGAGACCAAGGTGCGGTTGAAGGCGGTGGCCGAACGGGTGGTTGGTCCCGGTGTGGTGCAGGACGTGCTGTTCATCGCCGTCTTCGACCGCGCCACCTAAGCCGCTGACACGGAAGGTCTTTCGCGGGTCCGGCAGCACCCCTGCCGCGCCTGCGGAAGGATAGGTCGCAGACGTGGTGCAGTAATCCCGAAGTTGAGTATCCTGCCGCGACACTGCGGCAACATTCCTTACGCAAATATTTCCCCGCCGTGACCCGGTGCCGGATTTATCCGCCATTGCAACCGCTTGCCGGCTCTGGCAGGCTTCCGGTGTCCGCGCGGCCCCGACGATTCGCCATTCCGGCGACACGCCGCACCGCGGGCCGGAGCGGGCCTGACCTTTTCGCCCAAGCGGAAAAGGGGAGGGTCTTTCAATGGCCGGTACCATTATTTTCGTCATTCTTTGCGGAATTGTCGCGGTCGCCTACGGCGCCTATTCGAGTCGCGCCATCCTCGCCCTGCCGACGGGAACCGAGCGCATGGTGGAGATCGCCCGGGCAGTCCAGGAAGGCGCCCAGGCCTACCTCAACCGCCAGTACCGCACCATCGCCATCGTCGGCGTCATCATCGGCATCCTGCTCGGGCTGCGGCTCGGCTTTCATGTCGCCGTCGGGTATTTCCTGGGGGCGATCCTGTCCGGCGCCGCCGGCTTCATCGGCATGCTGATCTCGGTGCGCGCCAACGTGCGCACCACCGAGGCAGCGCGCTCCGGCGGGCTCGACCAGGCATTGTCGGTGGCCTTCCGCTCCGGCGCCGTCACCGGCATGCTGGTGGTCGGGCTGGGGCTGCTGGGCGTCGCCGTCTACTTCGGCATCCTGCTGCTGTTCGGGCTGGAGAGCCGGGCGGTGCTGGAGGCCCTGGTGGCGCTGTCCTTCGGCGCCTCGCTTATCTCCATCTTCGCCCGCCTGGGCGGCGGCATCTTCACCAAGGGCGCCGACGTCGGCGCCGATCTGGTCGGCAAGGTGGAAGCCGGCATCCCCGAGGACGATCCGCGCAACCCCGCCGTCATCGCCGACAACGTGGGCGACAACGTCGGCGACTGCGCCGGCATGGCCGCCGACCTGTTCGAGACTTACGCCGTCACCGTGGTCGCGACCATGCTGCTCGGCTCCATCTTCTTTACCGGCGAAGCCCAGATGGCGACCATGGTGTACCCGCTGCTGATCGGCGGCGTGTGCATCCTGGCCTCGGTGCTCGGTACCTATTTCGTCAAGCTGGGTACCGGCGACACCAACATCATGAAGGCCCTCTACAAGGGGCTGATCGCCACCGGGCTGTTCTCCGTGCTGCTGATCGCCATGGCCACCGGCTTCCTGTTCGGATTCTCCGGCGGCATCCAGGACTCGGCGGGGCGGGTGGTGACGGACCTCGACCTCATCGGCTGCGCCGTGGTCGGGCTGGCGGTCACCGGCCTGATCGTATGGATCACCGAGTATTACACCAGCACCGCCTACCGGCCGGTGCGCAGTGTCGCCGCCGCCTCGCAGACCGGCCACGGCACCAACGTGATCCAGGGCCTCGCCGTCTCCATGGAAGCCACGGCGGCGCCGGTGATCGTGATCGTCGTCGGCATCCTGCTGTCCTACTCCCTGGCCGGCCTCTACGGCATCGGCGTGGCGGCGACGACCATGCTGGCGCTGGCCGGCATGGTGGTGGCGCTGGACGCCTACGGCCCGGTCACCGACAACGCCGGCGGCATCGCCGAGATGGCCGACCTGCCGGCGGAGGTGCGCAAGACCACCGATGCCCTCGACGCCGTCGGCAATACCACCAAGGCGGTCACCAAGGGCTATGCCATCGGCTCGGCCGGGCTGGCGGCGCTGGTGCTGTTCGCCGCCTATGTGGAGGATCTCGGCCACTACTTCCCCGATCTGGCGGTCAGCTTCGCCCTGTCCGATCCCTTCGTGGTCGTCGGCCTGTTCGTCGGCGGCCTCATGCCCTACCTGTTCGGGGCCCTGGGGATGCAGGCGGTGGGCCGGGCGGCCGGCGCCGTGGTGGTGGAGGTGCGGCGCCAGTTCCGCGAGATCCCCGGCATCATGGACGGCACCGGCAAGCCGGAGTACGGCCGCTGCGTCGACATGCTGACCAAGGCGGCGATCAAGGAAATGGTGGTGCCGTCGCTGCTGCCGGTGCTGTCGCCGCTGGTGCTGTACCTGCTGGTGTGGATGTTCGCGGGGCAGGCGCAGGCCTTCACCGCGCTCGGCGCCATGCTGCTCGGCACCATCGTCACCGGGCTGTTCGTCGCCATCTCCATGACCTCCGGCGGCGGCGCCTGGGACAACGCCAAGAAGTACATCGAGGACGGCCACTACGGCGGCAAGGGGTCGGAGGCGCACAAGGCCGCCGTCACCGGCGACACCGTCGGCGATCCGTACAAGGACACCGCCGGCCCGGCGGTCAACCCGATGATCAAGATCACCAACATCGTGGCGATCCTGCTGCTGGCCCTCATCGCCGGCTGACCCTGCGGGACGGTGCAGACGGAAAAGGCTCCGCGGCCGGACAGGCGGCGGAGCCTTCTTTTCGTGCAGCCAGTCAGGCGCCTAAATCAGCGGCCCATTTCCTTGTTGAAGCGGCCGAGGTTGCCGAGCAGCTGCTGGATGATGGTTTCGTCGCGGCCCGGAGTCGGCGTCGTGCGGTCGACGATCTCCACCTCGCGGCCGGAGTCCTTGCCGCGCACCTGCACGTCCTTGACGATGCCGCGCTCGTCGAAGGAAATGGCCACCACCTGACGGTCCAGTTCCTCGGTCGCCTGATAGGCCCACTGGGTGGTCTGGGCGCTGATGTAGTACCAGGTTTCGTCGCCGAAGGCCGACACCGTCGACGGCGACCCGAGCATGGCGCGGACGTCGCCGCGGGTCTGCTCGCCGGGCTTCACCTGGGCCAGCATCTCGGCCGGCGGTTCGTTGCCGCGCGGCGAGATGTCGGCGGAACAGGCCGCGAGGCCGACCAGCGCGGCCGCCGCCAGCAGCAGGCGGGCCGTGGGGCGGGCAGGGCGGGGAAGGTTGGTCATGCGGCTTTCACCCAAATCTTGTCGCGGGCGGCCGATCCCTGCTAGAGAACCGGCGGCGGCCCTTGCGTCGTCCTCTGACCCGCTGCATGTATCACACATTGGCGGTCGGACGGAACATCCGCCGACCATTCCCTGCCACCCGGACGCTGCCCGCATGATCTTCGACCGCTTTTCCGCCGCCCGGCGCCGCCGCCGACGCCTCGCCGAGGATGTCTACATGCGGCTGGTGAACCGGGCCCGCGACGGCTGGTTCTACGACACGGCCGAGGTGCCCGATACGGTGGACGGCCGTTTCGACATGATCGTCATCCATGCCCACCTGCTGTTCCGCCGCATGGGCGCCATTCCCGGCGAAGGGCAGGATCTGGCGCAGGACATCTTCGACGTCATGTTCCGCGACATGGACCGCTCCCTGCGCGAGATGGGGGTCGGCGACCTGTCGGTCGGCAAGCACGTCAAGGGCATGGCGCGCGCCTTCTACGGCCGCGGCGGCGCCTATGAGGAGGGGCTGACCGGCGGGCGCGACGTGCTGCGACGGGCGCTGCGCGAAAACGTTTACCGCAATACCGAACCCTCCGATGCTGCGGTGGATGCGCTGGCGTCCTATATGGAGACGCTCGCCGCCCGCCTGGACTCGCAGCCGCTGGAAGCCCTGACCGCCGAAACCGGGCCGTTCCCGCCCGTCGCCGACAAAGAGATGCAGCCATGACCACCGAAGCCGGCATGCCGGAGTTCAGCCGCCAGCACGCCCCCGACCGCCTGCCGCCGGACGGCTTCATCGGCACCGTGGAGGCGACCGAGGCCGAGCGCGCCGCCCTGGCGGAACGGTTCGGCCTGCCCTCCATCGAGTCCCTGACCGCCGAGTATCACCTCAAGCTGGTGGCCGGCGGCCCGCTGGTGCGGCTGACCGCGAGCTTTGCAGCCGACGTGACCCAGACCTGCGTCGTCACGCTCGATCCCTTCGCCGCCCGGGTGGAAGACAGTTTCGAGATGCTGTACGGTCCGGCCGCGGATGAGTATCGACCCGGCCAGGAAATCCACCTGGATGTGGAGGCCAGCGACCCGCCCGAGCCCTTCGACGCCGCCGGCATGGTGGATGTGGGCGAGGCGGTGGCGGAACATCTGGCCCTGGCCCTCGATCCCTTCCCGCGCAAGCCCGGCGCCGCCGTGACCGCCCCGAAGGGGGTGGAGCTGGACGGCCCGGACACGCTGCCCAACACCCCGTTCTCGGCGCTCGCCGCGCTGCAGAAAAAAAGCCACTGAAACAGAAGTGCCCCACGGCTTGCCGCCCGGACTCTTTTCCGCTAAATAAGCTGGCTTTCCCGTGGCCCCTTAACTGGAGTTAGCAGAAAATGGCCGTTCCCAAGAAGAAGACCTCCAAGTCCCGCCGCGACATGCGCCGCGCCCACCACAGCCTGGGTGCCGCCAACGCTCATGAGTGCGCCAACTGCGGCGAGCTGAAGCGTCCGCACCACGTGTGCACCTCCTGCGGCCACTACGACGGCCGTGAGGTCGTCGCGAACGCCGAGGCTTGAGCGCCTCGCGGCGTGCGTTGTGGAAGCCACGGAAGGTGCGACACAAGTGAGCGAGCGGCTCACCCTGTCTCTTGATGCCATGGGGGGCGATCACGCCCCTCATATGGTTATCGAGGGGATGCAGATAGCGCGGAAGCGTTATCCCGAGGTCCATTATCTTCTGTTCGGCGACGAGCGGCGCATCGCCCCGCTCGTGCCGCAGGAGATGCAGGACCGCGTCACCCTGCGGCATACCGACCAGGTCATCTCCGGCGACGCCAAGCCGTCGCAGGCGGTGCGGACCGGGCGGACCTCCAGCATGGGTCTGGCCATCAAGGCCGTGAAGGACGGCGAGGCGGCGGGTGTCGTCTCGGCGGGCAACACGGGCGCGCTGATGGCCATGGCCAAGCTCATGCTGCGCACGCTCCCCGGCATCGACCGGCCGGCCATCGCCACCATGATCCCGACGGTGCGGGGCGAGAGCATCATGCTCGACCTCGGCGCCAACACGGAGGTGCAGGCCAACAACCTGGTCGAATTCGCCATCATGGGCGAGGTGTTCGCGCGCTGTCTGCTCGGCCATGTGCAGCCGTCCATCGGGCTGCTGAACATCGGTTCGGAAGACCTGAAGGGCACCGATGCCCTGCGCGAGGCCCACCGCATCCTGCGCGAGCATCCGCTGAACATGCGCTTCCACGGCTTCGTGGAGGGCGATGACATCGGCGCCGGCACCGTGGATGTGGTGGTCACCGACGGCTTCACGGGCAACGTCGCCCTGAAGACGGCGGAGGGCACCGCCAAGCTCTATACCAAGTTCCTGAAGGATGCCTTCGGCAGTTCGCTGCTGGCCCGCATCGGCTACCTGCTGGCCAAGGGCGCGCTTGCCAAGGTGCGGCAGCGCACCGATCCGCGGCGCTACAACGGCGCCATGCTGATCGGCCTGAATGGCATCTGCGTGAAAAGCCATGGCGGCACGGATGCCGTCGGCTTCGCCAACGCCATCGGCGTGGCGGTCGACCTCATCCGCAACCGCCTGAACGACCGTATCCGCGAGGAGTGTACGCGCCTCGCCGCCCAGCCGGACCCCGTGCCGGCAGTCGCCCCATCATCAGTCGTTTCGGGATGAGCATGGTCTATCGGTCCGTCATCGTCGGTTGCGGCGCCTATCTGCCGCAGAAGGTCGTCACGAACGCGGAACTCGCGGCAAGGGTCGAGACCACCGACGACTGGATCGTCGAGCGCACCGGCATCCGCAGCCGGCACATCGCCGCCGACGGCGAGACCACCGGCGATCTCGCCACCCATGCAGCGCTGGATGCCCTGCGCCATGCCGGCGTCGACCCGTCGGAGGTGGATCTGGTCATCGTCGCCACCGCGACGCCGGACAACACCTTCCCGGCCACCGCCGCCAAGGTGCAGGCGCGGCTCGGCTGCCCCGGCGGGCCGGCGTTCGACGTTCAGGCCGTGTGCTCGGGCTTCGTCTACGCCCTGGCGGTGGCCGACAACTTCATCAAGGCCGGCCAGGTGCGCACCGCCGTGGTGATCGGCGCCGAGACCTTCAGCCGCATCCTGGACTGGAGCGACCGCACCACCTGCGTGCTGTTCGGCGACGGCGCCGGGGCCGTGGTGCTGCGGCGCGAGGACGGCGCCGGCACCAACGCCGACCGCGGCATCCTGTCGACCCACCTGCATTCCGACGGCCGTCAGCACGACCTGCTGTACGTCGACGGCGGTCCGTCCTCCACCCAGACCGTCGGCCACCTGCGCATGACCGGCAAGGAAGTCTTCCGCCATGCCGTCGTCAACCTGGCGCAGGTGGTGGAGGAAGCCATCGTCGCCAACGGCCTGACGCCGGCCGACATCGACTGGCTGGTGCCCCACCAGGCCAACAAGCGCATCATCGACGGCACCGCCCGCAAGCTGCAGATGTCCACCGACCGGGTGGTGGTGACGGTGGAACGCCATGCCAATACGTCGGCCGCCTCCATCCCGCTGGCGCTGAACGAGGCGGTGAAGGACGGCCGCATCCGGCCCGGCCAGCTGGTGCTGCTGGAGGCCATGGGCGGCGGTTTCACCTGGGGATCGGCGCTGGTCCGCATGTAACTGCGCGCTACCTCCAAGGAGGTGTTGCGCTACCCCACCGGTCCGTTCCGAAGGGCGCTGCAACGTCGTCTTCCAAGATGTTGATATTGACGGGTTTCCCCTTAGGGGGTTACCGTTGATCCCTAACCTTGGGAATGGGGCGATGCCATGTCCGGGAGAACCATAACGCGGGCCCAGCTCAGCGAAGCCGTCTACCAGGAGGTGGGGCTGTCGCGCAACGAGTCGGCCGATCTGCTGGAAATGGTGCTGGAGGAGATCTCCACGGCGCTGGCCCAGGGGGAGGTGGTGAAGATCTCCTCCTTCGGCAGTTTCTCCGTGCGGCAGAAGGGCCAGCGCGTCGGCCGCAACCCGAAGACCGGCGAGGAAGTGCCCATCCTGCCGCGTCGGGTTCTGGTCTTCCGCCCGTCCCAGCTCCTCAAGAGCCAGATCAACGCCAGCGTGAAGGACGGCACCGCCCATTGACGGGAACGCCGCCGGCAGGGAACGACGACATGACCGACTCGACGGGCGGGACTCGCAACGGCGGGAAGTCCGAAGCTGCGTTTCGCACCATCAGCGAAGTCGCCGAGGAACTGGACGTGCCGCAGCACGTGCTGCGCTTCTGGGAAACCAAGTTCACCCAGATCCGCCCCATGAAGCGGGGCGGCGGCCGCCGCTATTACCGCCCGGAAGACGTGGTGCTGCTGCAGCGCATCCGGGCGCTGCTCTATGACGACGGCCTGACCATCAAGGGCGTGCAGAAGCTGCTGCGCGAGAAGGGCGTGAAGGCGCTGGTGGGCGACGTGGCGCCGCTGCCGGCCAGCCTGGAGTCCGCCGCCGCGGCGGACGACGACCGCTCGCCGTCGCTGCCCTTCGATGCCCCGGCCGCGCCGCCGGCGACCGCAGCCGCAATCGCAACCGTATCCGCTCCGGCATCGGACGAGGTGACGGCGGCGGCTCCTGCCACCCTGTCGCGCGCCCTGCCGGCCGAGGCGCGGGCGGAGATCGAGGCGGCGCTGGCCGACCTTGTGGCGCTGCGCGATGAACTGGCGGCGGAACTGCGGCGTCAGCAGGCGGCGTGACGGGCGGCGGCCGCTGCTCCGGCGGCGGTGAGACAGTGTCCCGCAAGTCCCTCCCACGGCGAGGATTTTTCTACAAATGAGGCGTTGCCAAGCCGTCGGGTGGTGGGTATAGTGCGCGCCTCTTCGGGGGAAACCCCGGAGCAGAGACGGTCGGAGCGTGGCGCAGCCTGGTAGCGCACTTGACTGGGGGTCAAGGGGTCGCAGGTTCGAATCCTGTCGCTCCGACCATTCTCTCCAAATCCAGGACCGACAGGGCGCCCCCAGGGGCGCCCTTCGTCGTTTCAGCCGGAGGTTCGCCCGCGCCATGCCCGCCGCCGCCCTCTATGCCGCCGTCACGCCCCACGGCTACGGCCACGGCGCCATCACCGTGGCGGTGCTGAATGCCCTCGGCACCCTGCGGCCGGACCTGCGCCTCGCCCTGGTCGGCGGCCCGCCAGAAGCGTGGGTGGGGCAGCGCCTGCGCCTGCCGCTCGCCCTGCATGACTGCCGCATCGACGACCCCGGCATGGTCAATGCCGACAGCAACACCGTGCTGCCGGCCGACAGCCTGACTGCCTACCGCCGCCTGTTCGACCGCTTCGAGGCGGCCGTGGCGGAGGAAATGGCGCGGCAGCGCTCGTTCCGGCCCGATCTGGTGGTGTCCAACGTCGGCTTCGTGCCGCTGGAGGCGGCCCGCCGGCTCGGCATCCCCGCCGTGGCGCTGGCGCCCTTCCATTGGGGGCAGATCCTCGGCGCCTACTGCCAGGCGCCGGACATCCTGGAGCGCCTGCAGGCGATCTATGCCGGCGCCGAGGCCTTCCTGCAGACCAGCCCCTTCGTTCCCATGCCGGACCTCGGCAACACCATCCCGGTCGGCCCCATCTGCGCCACCGCCGCGCCCCGGCGGGCGGAGCTGCGGGCGGCACTCGGTCGCGCGCCCGACGCGCCGGTGGTACTGGTGGCCATGGGCGGCTTCGGCGGTGAGCTGCCGGTGGCCCGGTGGCCGCGCTTTCCCGGCTGGACGCTGGTCACCTGCGGCCCCGACCGCGCCGGCCCGCATCCCGACGTGGTGCGCGGCGACGGCCTGCCGTTCAGCTTCACCGAACTGGTGGCCTCGGCCGACGTGGTGCTGACTAAGCCGGGCTACGGCACCGTCACCGAAGCCGCCTGCGCCGGCACCGCGATTCTGTACCGGGAGCGCAACGACTGGCCGGAGACTCCCCACATGATGACCTGGGCAGGGGCCCACGTGCCGGTCGCCGAAGTGGCGGCAGACGAGTACCAAGCCGGTGATTTTGCTGATAAACTGCAAACGTTGTTGCAGGCGCGGGAGCGTCGTCCGGCGCGGCCGTCAGGGGCGGCGGAGGCGGCCGCCATCCTGAACCGCTATCTGTGATCGCCGGCAGCGGCGAGCGACAGGCGGCCGAGCGGGGTGAGCTTGCACACCAGCCAGTCGGGCTTCAGCGGGTTGGCGAACCACGGTTCCGCCACCCCCTTGTCGAGGCAGGCCTGCACCGTCTGCGCCGATACCCGGCGTCCCTCGGCATCGAACAGCGGCAGCTTGCCGCCCGGCTGATCGAGGCCCCGTTGCAGCCACGCCCGCTGGGCGGCGCTCAACGCCACCGGAGTCGGAGCCGCCGCCTCACCCCCGGCGTTGACCTCAACACCCTGTTCGCGCACCTTTTTCCCCCGGCCCATCGACGGCGTTTCCCCTGCCTGCTGACGTCGCGGCCAATCCTACGGATGAGAGGGAGGCGAGTCCATGTCCAGCCCCGTGATCCTCTACATGACCGCCGCCTCCCACGACGAGGCCACCCGCATCGGCCGCGTGCTGGTGGAGGAACGGCTGGCCGCCTGCGTCAACGTGCTGGCGCCCATGACCTCGTTGTACTGGTGGAATGATGCCGTGCAGCAGGAGCAGGAAGTGCCGTTCCTGGCCAAGACCCGGCAGGATCTGGCCGAGGCCGTCATTGCCCGGGTGAAGGCGCTGCACAGCTACGACTGCCCCTGCATCGTCGTCCTGCCGGTCACCGGCGGCAACCCGGCCTTCCTGCAGTGGATCGACGAGCAGACGGCAAAGCCTTCTCCGCCAAAAGATTAGGCGGCTGTCCTCAGGCCGGATCAGAACAGCGCCGGCATCATCACCGTCACCGAGGCCTGGGCGGCGATGCCTTCGCCGCGGCCGGTGAAGCCGAGGCCCTCGGTGGTGGTGCCCTTGACGTTTATCCGCTCCGCCGCGATGCCGAGGATCTCCGCCACCCGCAGCCGCATGGCGGCGCGGTGCGGCCCGACCTTGGGTCGTTCGCAGATGATCGTCACGTCCACATGGGCGATGCGGCCGCCGCGCCCTTCCGCCAGCCGCGCCGCATGGGCCAGGAACATGGCGGAGTCGGCGCCCTTCCAGCGCGGGTCGGTGGGCGGGAAGTGACGGCCGATGTCCGCCGCGCCGATGGCGCCGAGCAGGGCGTCGGTGATGGCGTGCAGGGCGACATCGGCGTCGGAATGCCCCTCCAGCCGGCAGCCGTGCGGCACCTTGACCCCGCACAGCCACACGCCGTCGCCGTCGGCGGCGAAGCGGTGGACATCGAAGCCGGTGCCGGTGCGCGGCTCGGCCGGCAGGTCGAACAGGCGCTCGGCGCGGGCCAGATCCTCCGGCGTGGTGACCTTGACGTTGGCCTCGGCGCCGGGGACGAGGGCGACGGTGCCGCCGGCCGCCTCCAGCACCGCGGCGTCGTCGGTCAGCACCCGGCCGGCGGCGGCGCGATGGGCGGCCAGGATGTCGGCGAAGCGGAAGCCCTGCGGCGTCTGCGCCCGCCACAGGCCGTCGCGCGGCACGGTGGCGACGATGCGGCCGCCGTCGCCGCGCTTCAGGGTGTCGGCGACGGGCAGGGCAGGGATGGCGCCGGGATGATCGGCCAGGGCGGCGATCACCCGGTCGACCAGGCCTGCTTCCAGGAAGGGGCGGGCGCCGTCGTGGATGAGCACCAGGTCCGGCGCCAGCGCCGCTGCCGCCTCCAGGCCGAGGCGGACGGACTCCTGCCGCTCCGCCCCGCCCGGCACCGGATCGGGCAGGCCGAGGCCGGCGGCGGCTTCGTCATAGAGGCGGCGGTCGTCGGGGTGGATGACGGTCAGCACCGCATCGACGGACGGATGCGCCGCCAGCGCCGCCAGGCTGTGGCGCAGCAGGGGCCGGCCGCCGAGGCGGCGGTACTGCTTGGGCAGGCCCTCGCCCATGCGGGCGCCGCGACCCGCCGCCACCACCAGCGCCACCACCCGCACCATGCCGTTCCTCCTGCCTTCAGGCCTTGTTCACCGCCGGCCGCCGGCCGGTCGTTCCGGCGCCGGACGGTAGCAGCCGGCGGCCCTCGGCGCGATTGTTTTTCGCCGGAGCCTGTGCCTATAGTCCGCGCATGATCCAAGGGATTGTCTACGATCTGGGCGCCGCCGTGTCGCTGCTGCCGCTGGCGCTGGTGAACCGCCGCGTCACCGCCGGGCGCGACCGCATGTTCTGGCTTGCCACCGCCCTGGCCGTGGCCGGTCCCGCCATGCACGCCCTGGGGCAGATATTCGGCCCGTGGCACACCGGCTTTGCCATGGCCATGTGGATGGCGGTTGCCGTGTCGGTGCTGCTGTTCGCCGGCCTGGCGGCGGTGAGCCGCAGCGCCTGGCGGCTGGCGCCGCTGCTGGCGCCTTACCTCATCGCCCTCGGCCTGCTGGCGGCCATCTGGCGCACGGCGGTGGGACCGCGGCTGTCGGCGCCCATTCCGCTGGGCTGGGTGGAATTGCACATCGGCGTGTCCGTTGTCACCTACGGCCTGCTCACCCTGGCGGCCGTGGCGGCGCTGGGGGCCTTCCTGCAGGAACGGGCGCTGAAGCGCAAGCAGCGCACGCCGCTGACCATGATGCTGCCCGCCGTGGCCGAAAGCGAGGGCCTGTCCGGCCGCCTGCTGGTGGCGTCGGAGGTGGTGCTGGGCGTCGGCATCCTCAGCGGCATGGCGGTGCAGTACCTGGAGACGGCGCGGCTGCTGGTGCTCGATCACAAGTCGCTGCTGGCGCTGCTGGCCTTCGCGCTGATCCTGGCGCTGCTGGCGTCGCGGCGGCTGTGGGGGCTGCGGGGGCGGGCGGCGGCTCGCGGCATCCTGGTCGCCTATCTTCTGCTCACCCTTGCCTATCCCGGCGTCAAGTTCGTCACCGACGTGATTCTCGCTTAGGCACCGCCGGCCAGCGCTTAGGCAGGGCGGCCGGCGAAACGCCCTTGCGGCGGCCCCACTGCCTACTTACTATGCAGCCTGTGTTACAATCCTGATCCGGTCCCCCCGCCGGAGGAGACGCATGATCCCATTGTGTCCGCCCCTGCGGATCGGTCCGCTGGCGCTTGCCAACCCGGTGCTGCTCGCCCCCATGTCGGGCGTGACGGACCAGCCGTTCCGCCGGCTGGTGCGGCGGTTCGGCGCCGGGCTGGTGTTTTCCGAGATGATCGCCAGCGGCCAGATGGTGCGCGCCCACAGCGACACCCTGCGCATGTCCACCGCCTGCGACGAGGAATGGCCCATGGCCGTCCAGCTGGCGGGCAACGAGCCGGAGATCATGGCCGAGGCGGCGCGCATGAACATCGACCGCGGCGCCGCGCTCATCGACATCAACATGGGCTGCCCGGTGAAGAAGGTGGTCAAGGGCTACGCCGGCTCCGCCCTCATGCGCGACGAGGTGCTGGCCGGCCGCATCATGGCGGCGGTGCGGGCGGCGGTGCCGGACACGGTGCCGGTGACGGTGAAGATGCGCCTGGGCTGGGATACCGACTGCCTGAACGCGCCGCGCCTCGCCCGCATCGCCGAGGACAGCGGCCTCGCCATGGTCACCGTCCACGGCCGCACCCGCCAGCAGATGTACACCGGCACCGCCGACTGGAGCGCCATCCGGGCGGTGACCGAGGCGGTGAGCCTGCCGGTGACCGGCAACGGCGACATCGCCAGCGAAGCCGACGCCGCCGACATGCTGCGCCAGTCGGGCGCCGTCGGCGTCATGATCGGCCGCGGCAGCCAGGGGCGGCCGTGGTTCCTCGGGCAGGTGGCGCACTACCTCGCCACCGGCGAGCGGCGGCCCGACCCGACCCTGGCCGAGCAGCGCGACGTGCTGCTGGAACACCTGGAGGCGCTGCTGTCTCACTACGGCGCCTACAAGGGCCTGCGGGTCGCCCGCAAGCACATCGCCTGGTACACCTGCGGCCTGCCCGACGGCAACGCCTTCCGCGAGCGCATCAACCGCCTGGAGGATGCCGCCGCGGTGCGGGCCGAGATCCATTCCCTTTACGCCGCCGCCGCCGACCGCAGGGCGGCCGCCTGATGACCGGGTCCACCGTGCGCACATCCTCGTCTTCGTCGTCTTCCACTTCCATTCCCGCCGCGCGGGGGGGCACCGCTCCCGACCCGGCGGCGGTGCTCAACACCCTGCCGACCGCCGTCATGGTGCTTGACGATGCCGGCATCATCCGCGAGGTGAATACCGCCTGCGAACACCTGTTCGAGCTGGGCTCCGGCCACCTGTGCGGCATGGCGCTGACCGACCTGCTGCCACCCGACAGCCCGGTGGTCGGCCTCGTGCAGCAGGTGAGCGCCGAAGCCTATGGTGTTGCCGAACATGGCCTTACGCTCGACAGCCCGCGCACCGGCCTGCGCACCGTGACGGTGCAGGCGACGCCCATGGCGGAGCGTCGCGGCTGGGTGGTGCTGGCGCTGGTGGAGCAGACGCTGGCCATCCGCATCGGCCAGCAGATGGGCCACCGCAACGCCGCCCGCTCGGTCACCGCCATGTCGGCGCTGCTGTGCCACGAGATCAAGAACCCGCTGTCGGGCATCCGCGGCGCCGCCCAGCTGCTGGAGCAGAGCACCGGCGAGGAAGACCGCGTCCTCACCCGCCTGATCATGGACGAGACCGACCGCATCGTGAAACTGGTGGAGCGCATGGAGGTGTTTTCCGACACCCGCCCGCCGGTGCGCGAGCCGGTGAACATCCACCAGGTGATGGAGCATGTGCGGCGCATCGCCGAAACCGGCTTCGGCCGCCATGTGCGCTTCATCGAGCATTACGACCCCTCGCTGCCGCCGGTGCCGGGCGACCGCGACCAGCTGATCCAGGTGTTCCTGAACCTGGTGAAGAACGCCGTCGAGGCGGCGCCCGAGCAGGGTGGCGAGGTGGTGCTGTCGACCGCCTACCAGCATGGCGTCCGCGTCGCCGTGCCGGGCTCGCGCACCCGCATGAACCTGCCGCTGGTGGTGTCGGTGCAGGACAATGGCGAGGGCATCCCCGACGACCTGCGGCCGCACCTGTTCGACCCCTTCGTCACCACCAAGCCCAAGGGCTCCGGCCTCGGCCTCGCGCTGGTGGCGAAAATCGTCAACGACCACGGCGGCATCATCGAGTTCGACAGCCAGCCGCGCCGCACCGTCTTCAAGGTGATGCTCCCGATCGTGCGTACCGGGGGCCGAGAGAGAAAGTCCCGATGACCACCTCCACCATCCTCGTGGCCGACGACGACCACGGCATCCGCACCGTTCTCAGCCAGGCCCTCGGCCGCGCCGGCTACGACGTCCGCACCACCGGCAACGCCGCCACCCTGTGGCGCTGGGTGTCGGACGGCGAGGGCGACCTGGTGATCACCGACGTGGTGATGCCGGACGAAAGCGGCCTCGACCTCATCCCGCGCATCAAGAAGATCCGCCCCGACATGCGCATCATCGTCATGTCGGCGCAGAACACCCTGCTGACGGCGGTGAAGGCGACCGAGCGCGGCGCCTTCGAGTACATGCCCAAGCCCTTCGACCTGACCGAGCTGGTCAACGTCGTCAAGCGCGCCCTCAGCCTGCCCAAGAGCACC
This sequence comes from Caenispirillum bisanense, assembly GCF_039523075.1. Taxonomy (NCBI): domain Bacteria; kingdom Pseudomonadati; phylum Pseudomonadota; class Alphaproteobacteria; order Rhodospirillales; family Novispirillaceae; genus Caenispirillum; species Caenispirillum bisanense. The sequence continues at coordinate 121,075 of NZ_BAAAEP010000002.1, read as the reverse complement.
GGCGCCCGCGCCGTCGCCGAGATCGAGGACGACGAGCGGTTGCCGCTCATCGGCCGCTCGCCGGCCATGCAGGAGATCTACCGCACCCTCGCGCGGCTGATGAACACCGACCTGACGGTGATGATCAACGGCGAGTCCGGCACCGGCAAGGAACTGGTGGCGCGCGCCCTTCACGATTACGGCAAGCGCCGCAACGGCCCCTTCGTCGCCGTCAACATGGCCGCCATCCCGCGCGAGCTGATCGAGAGCGAGCTGTTCGGCCACGAGAAGGGTGCCTTCACCGGCGCCCACGCCCGCGCGCAGGGCCGGTTCGAGCAGGCCGAGGGCGGCACCCTGTTCCTGGACGAAATCGGCGACATGCCGCCGGAGGCGCAGACCCGCCTGTTGCGCGTGCTGCAGGAAGGGGAATACACCACCGTCGGCGGCCGCACGCCCATCCGTGCCAACGTGCGCATCGTCGCCGCCACCCACCGCGACCTCAGCCAGCTGATCCGCCAGGGCCTGTTCCGCGAAGACCTGTTCTACCGCCTGAACGTGGTGCCGATCCGCCTGCCGCCGCTGCGCGAACGGGCCGAGGACATCCCCGAACTGGCCAGCCACTTCCTGACCGTGGCGACCGAGGAGGGCCTGCCGCCCAAGACCCTCGACCCCGCCGCCATGGACCGCCTTAAGCGTCACCGCTGGCCCGGCAACGTGCGCGAGCTGGAAAACCTCATGCGGCGGCTGGCGGCGCTTTATGCGCAGGAAGTCATCGGCGTCGAGGTGATCGAGCTGGAACTGGCCTCGGCCACCGCCGCCCCGGCGGCGCCGGCGGGGACGGAAGGCGAGGGGCTGTCGGATATGGTGGAACGCCACCTGCGCGACTATTTCTCTGCCCATGCGGACGGGCTGCCGCCGCCCGGCCTCTACGACCGGGTGCTGCGCGAGATCGAACGGCCGCTGCTGGCGCTGACGCTGGAAAGCACCCGCGGCAACCAGATCCGCGCCGCGCAGGTGCTGGGTCTGAACCGCAACACCCTGCGCAAGAAGATCCGCGACCTCGACATTTCCGTCGTGCGCGGCATGAAGTGACGGACCAACGCCGTTGAGCGACACCCCGACGCCCACTGCCGGTACACCCGTTTCGCTGCGGCGCTCCTTCATGCGCCTCGGCCTGTGGGCGCGCCACATCAACCTCGGGCGCAAGCTCGCCATCCTGCTGACGCTGGCCGCCATCGCCTCCGGCGCCGCCACCTACGTGGTGATGACGGACCAGGGCGGCACGGCGACCGAAAGCACGCCGCTGTTCCTGCTGCTGCAGCTGGACCTGGTGCTGCTGCTGATGCTGACGGTGGTGGTCACCCGCCGCATCGTGGCCCTGTGGATGGAGCGGCGCACCGGCTCGGCCGGGTCGCGGCTGCATGTGCGGCTGGTGCTGCTGTTCTCGGCGGTGGCGATCACGCCGACGGTGGCGGTCGCCATCTTCTCCGCCCTGTTCTTCAACCTGGGCGTCCAGGCGTGGTTCGGCGAGCGGGTGAAGACCGCCCTGCAGGAAAGCCGCGAAGTCGCCCGCGCTTACATGGTGGAGCACCAGCAGGCCATCGCCGGCGAGGTGCTGGCGGTGGCCAACGACATCCTGCGCCAGTGGCCGCAGCTGGCCCGCTCCACCCAGGCGCTGGAACGCTTCCTGGAGGCGCAGGCGTCCATCCGCGGCCTGTCCGAAGCCCTGATGTTCACCACCGACGGCAAGGTCTTCGCCCGCGCCGGCTTCACCTTCGCCCTGCAGTTCGAGGACGTGCCGTTCTGGGCCATCGAGCGCGCCAACAACGGCGAGGTGGCGGTGCTGACCGGCGAGACCGACGACCGCGTGCGGGCGCTGGTGCGGCTCGACACCATGCCGCCGAGCTTCCTCTACGTCGGCCGCTTCGTCGATCCCAAGGTCATCAACCACATGGAGCGGACGGAGGAGGCGGTTTCCGAATACCAGCGGCTGGAGGGGCAGCGCTCCGGGCTGGAGATCACCTTCTCGCTCATGTTCATCATCGTCGCCCTGCTGCTGCTGCTGGCGGCGGTGTGGGTCGGGCTGACGCTGGCGACCCGGCTGGCGAGCCCCATCGTCGCCCTCATCGACGCGGCGGAACGGGTGAGGGCGGGCGACCTGTCGGTGCGGGTGCGGGAGATCGTCGCCAGCGACGAGGTGGCCTCCCTCGGCCGTGCCTTCAACCGCATGACCAGCCAGCTGTCGAGCCAGCACGAACGTCTGGTCGCCACCAACCGCGAACTGGACGAACGCCGCCGCTTCACCGAAACGGTGCTGGAAGGGGTGTCGGCCGGCGTCATCGGCACCGACGCGCTCGGCCGCATCACCCTGCCCAACCGATCCGCCTGCACGCTGCTGGAAACCGACCTGCACGCCTGGGTCGGCTGGCCGGTGGCCGACGCGGTGCCGGAATTCGCCGAGGTGATGGAGGAAGTGGCGCAGCGCCCCGACCGCACCCTGCAGCGCGACATCGTCATCCAGCGCGGCGGCCGCTCGCTCACCCTGCTCATGCGGGTGACGGCGGAAAACCTGGAGGGGCAGGTAATCGGCCACGTGCTGACCTTCGACGACATCACCGAACTGCAGTCGGCGCAACGCAAGGCCGCCTGGGCCGACGTCGCCCGCCGCATCGCCCACGAGATCAAGAACCCGCTCACCCCGATCCAGCTGTCGGCGGAGCGCCTGAAGCGCAAGTACCTGAAGCAGATCGACGAGGACAGCGACACCTTCGTCAAGCTGACCGACACCATCGTCCGCCACGTCGGCGACATCGGCCAGATGGTCGACGAGTTCTCCGCCTTCGCCCGCATGCCGCAGCCGGTGATGAAGCGGGAGAACCTGAACGAACTGGTGCGGCAGGCGGCCTTCCTGCAACGCACGGCCTATCCGCAGATCACCTTCGAGCTGGACCTGCCGCAGGGCCGGGTGGGGCTGGATTGCGATGCCCGCCAGGTCGGGCAGGCGCTCACCAACCTGATGAAGAACGCGGTGGAAGCCATTGACGGCCGGGCCGCGGCGGAGGATGGTGAAGAGCTGCCGCGCGGTCGCGTGCGGGTGCAGGTGACGGCCCCGGAAACCCCCGGCGGCGGCCCCACCACGGTGACGGTGGAAGACAACGGCAAGGGCCTGCCGGCCGGCGAGGATCGCCAGCGCCTGACCGAGCCTTACGTCACCACCCGGGCCAAGGGCACCGGCCTCGGCCTCGCCATCGTCAAGAAAATCCTGGAAGACCACGGGGGCGAATTGGTATTGGAGGATGCCGGGGACGGCGGCGCTCGCATTTCGCTTGTGTTCCCGCCCTCGCGATCCGCGCCCGGTGACGCCGCGGTCGACCCGTCGAAGTCCGATCCTCTTCCTTCGTCAGACGTTCGATCCAACCATGGCGCGTGACATTCTCATCGTCGACGACGAATCCGACATCCGCATGCTGATCGCCGGCATCCTGGAGGATGAAGGCTATGAGCCGCGGGAAGCCGCCGATGGCGACAGTGCGCTGGAGCAGATCCGTGCCCGCGCGCCGTCCATGGTGGTGCTCGACATCTGGCTGGAAGGCAGCCGCCTGGACGGCCTGCAGGTGCTGGAGGCCATCAAGGCCGAGCACCCCCAGGTGCCGGTGGTGATGATCTCCGGCCACGGCACCATCGAGACGGCGGTCTCCGCCATCAAGATGGGCGCCTACGATTTCATCGAGAAGCCGTTCAAGTCCGACCGCCTGCTGCTGATCATCCAGCGGGCCATGGAAGCCGCCGACCTGCGGCGCGAGAACGAGGAACTGCGCCTGCGCGCCGGCGGCCCGCCGGAACTGGTGGGCATTTCCGCCACCGTCGGGCAGGTGCGCCAGGCCATCGACCGGGTGGCGCCGACCGGCTCCCGCGTTCTCATCTCCGGCGCGCCGGGGGCGGGCAAGGAAGTGGCGGCCCGCCTGATCCACAGCAAGTCCAAGCGCGCCGCCGGACCCTTCGTGGTGGTCAACTGCGCCGCCATGCACCCCGACCGCATGGAGATCGAGCTGTTCGGCACCGAGCAGCCGGTGGACGGGCAGGCGACCCGCAAGGTCGGCATGTTCGAGCAGGCCCACGGCGGCACCCTGCTGCTGGACGAAGTGGCCGACATGCCGCTTGAAACCCAGGGCAAGATCGTCCGCGCCCTGCAGGAACAGACCTTCGAGCGCATCGGCGGCACCAAGAAGGTGGAGGTGGACGTGCGCGTCATCGCCACCTCCAACCGCGACCTGCAGCACGTCATCTCCGACGGCGCCTTCCGCGAGGATCTTTACTACCGCCTGAGCGTGGTGCCCATCCGCATCCCGCCGCTGCGCGACCGCCGCGAGGACATTCCGGTGCTCGCCCGCCACTTCATGGAGCGCGCCGCCCAGGTAGCCGGCATGGCGCCGCGGGTGATCGGCGACGACGCCATGGCGGCCCTGCAGAGCTATGAATGGCCGGGTAACGTGCGCCAGCTGCGCAACGTGGTCGACTGGCTGCTGATCATGGCGCCGGGCGACCCGCGCGAGCCGATAACGGCGGAAAACCTGCCGGCCGAGATCGGCTCCATCACGCCGGAAGTGCTGCGGCTGGAAAACTCCAGCCAGATCATGTCGCTGCCCCTGCGTGAGGCGCGCGAGCTGTTCGAACGGGAATACCTCATCAGCCAGATGACCCGCTTCAACGGCAACATCTCGCGCACCGCCGAATTCGTCGGCATGGAACGCTCGGCCCTGCACCGCAAGCTGAAGGCGCTCGGCGTCACCGGCTCGGGCGGCGGGCCGGACGAGGCCAAGCGGTGACCTTCTTCATCGTGCCGCACCGCCGTCGGCTGCGGCTGGAGGACCGAGCATGAAAGTCATCATCTGCGGTGCCGGCCAGGTCGGCTTCAACATCGCCCGCTATCTGGCGGTGGAAAACAACGACATCACCGTCATCGACCAGCGGCCGGACCTGATCCGCAAGATCGCCGACAGCCTGGACGTCAAGGCGGTGCTGGGCTACGCCTCGCACCCCAACGTGCTGGAGCAGGCGGGCATCGCCGACGCCGACATGATCATCGCCGTCACCGCCTACGACGAAGTGAACATGGTCGCCTGCCAGGTGGCGCACAGCCTGTTCTCGGTGCCGACCAAGATCGCCCGCGTGCGCAACCAGTCCTACCTGCAGCCGATCTGGGCCAACCTGTTCTCGCGCGAGAACATGCCCATCGACGTCATCATCTCGCCGGAGATCGAGGTCGCCCGCGCCGTCACCCGTCGCCTGCGGGTGCCGGGCGCCATCGACATCATTCCGCTGGCGGAAGGGAAGGTGCAGGTGCTGGGCGTGCGCTGCACCGAGGCGACGCCGGTGGTCCACACGCCGCTGCGCCAGCTGACGCAGCTGTTCCCCGACCTGCAGATCGTCATCGTCGGCATCGTCCGCGACGGCCGCGCCATGGTGCCGTCGCCCGACGACCAGATGCTGCCCGGCGACGAGGTCTACTTCGTCGTGTCCCGCGACCACATGGGCCGTGCCCTCTCGGCCTTCGGGCACGAGGAGAAGGAAACCCGCCGCGTGCTCATCTTCGGCGGCGGCAACATCGGCCTGTTCCTGGCCCAGCAGCTGGAAACCGAACACCCGGAAATCAGCGCCAAGGTCATCGAGATCGACAAGGAACGGGCGGAGTTCGTGGCCAAGACGCTGAACCGCACCATCGTGCTGAACGGCGACGTGCTCGACCCCGAAATCCTCGACGAAGCAGCCATCGGCACGGTGGAAACGGTGGTGGCGGTGACCGAGGACGACGAGGTCAACATCCTCGCCTCGCTGCTGGCCAAGCGGTCCGGCGCCCAGCGCGCCATCGCGCTGCTGAACAAGACCACCTACAACGCCCTGGTCAGCCCGCTCGGCATCGACGTGGTGGTGAACCCGCGCGCCATCACCGTCTCCAACATCCTGCAGCACGTGCGCCGCGGCCGCATCCATGCCGTCCACTCCCTGCACGAGGGCTTCGGCGAGATGATCGAGGCCGATGCGCTGGAAACCAGCTCCATCGTCGGCAAGCCGCTGCGCGACGTGAAGCTGCCCAACGGCGTCATGCTCGGTGCCGTGGTGCGCGGCGGCAAGGAGGTCATCAGCCCGCGCGGCAACACGGTCGTCCAGGGTGGCGACCGCGTGATCCTGTTCGCCGCCAAGGAAGCGGTGAAGCGGGTGGAGAAGATGTTCTCGGTGCGGCTGGAGTACTTCTGACGCCCTGCGCCGTTCGTTACGATCCTGCACGGAAGAAGGGGAATCCCCGCCATGTCTCGCATCGCCTACGTCAACGGGCGCTACGTGCCGCATTCCCAGGCGACGGTCCATGTGGAGGACCGCGGCCTGCAGTTCGCCGATGGCGTCTACGAGGTGGTCGCCCTCTGGCGCGGGCTGCCGGTGGACCTCGGCCCGCACCTCGACCGCCTGGAAACCGGCCTTGCCTACCTGCGCATCCCCATGCCCATGAGCCGCCGGGCGCTGGCGCTGGTGCTGCGGGAGACGGTGCGCCGCAACGGCATCCGCACCGGCATCGTCTACCTGCAGATCAACCGCGGCGTCGCGCCGCGCCTGCACACCTGGGGCGATGACCTGTCGCCGAGCGTCATCGTCACCGCCCGCCGCATGGCGTCGCTGGCCCGGCCGACCATCGAGGAGGGGGTGAAGGTCATCTCCGTCCCCGACATTCGCTGGAAGCGGCGCGACATCAAGACCGTCGGCCTGCTCGCCAACGTGCTGGCCAAGCAGCAGGCGCACGAGGCCGGCTGCCCGGAGGTCTATCAGGTCGACGACGACGGCATGGTCACCGAGGCCGGGTCGTCCAACGCCTGGATGGTGGATGCCGACGGGCGCCTGATCACCCGGCCGCTCGGGCACGAGATCCTGCCCGGCATCACCCGCCAGCGGCTGATCGTGCTCGCCCGCGCCGCCGGCATGGAGGTGGTGGAGCGCCCCTTCAGCCTGGACGAGGCGAAACGGGCGCGGGAAAGCTTCTTCTCCAGCACCACCAACTTCGTCATGCCGGTGGTGCAGGTCGACGATGCGGTCATCGGCAACGGCCGGCCGGGATCGGTCTCCGGCGCCCTGCGCGCCCTGTACATGGATTACCTGAAGGACTTGCCGGCCGATGCCTGGACTGCCGCGACCTGACGCCATCCTGTTCGACTGGGACAACACCCTGGTCGACACCTGGCCCTGCATCATCCGCGCCATGAACGCCACCCTGGATGCCATGGGCCATGACCCGTGGACGGAGGAGGAGGCCCAGCGGCGCATCGCCCGTTCCCTGCGTGAGGCGTTCCCCGACCTGTTCGGCGAGCGGTGGCAGGAGGCGGCGCAGATCTTCTACCGCACCTTCGGCGAGGTGCACCTGGAGATGCTGCGGCCCTTGCCCGGCACCGCGGAGATGCTGGCCGCCTTCCGCGACGCCGGCGTGATGCTGGGCGTCGTCTCCAACAAGACCGGCCGCTATCTGCGGGCGGAGGCGGACCACCTGGGCTGGACGCCGCACTTCCACCGGCTGATCGGCGCCGGCGATGCGCCCCGCGACAAACCGGCGGTGGACGTGGTTCATCTGGCGCTGGCCGAAAGCGGCATCGAACCGGGCCGCCACAGCGTTTGGTTCGTGGGTGACATGGCGGTGGACATGCAGTGCGCCCGCGACTCCGGCTGCCGGCGGGTCCTTCTGCGCCCGATGGCGGCTGCGGAGGACGAGTTCGAGGGCTGCGCGCCGGAGGTGCATCTGACCTCGGCGCATGGCCTTCTCCAACTGTTTCGTGATGAGACGGTTCCCAACGCCGCGGATTGATGGTAACCAGGGCTGGTGAATGATCCGACGCGGGCCGAACCCGCGCGGGGGCAAGAATAACAAACTTAAAGGGCCGACATATGTCTGCTGAAAAGAGCCAGAATGTTCAGGACGTGTTCCTGAACCACATCCGCAAGAACAAGGCTCCGGTCACCGTCTTCCTCGTGAACGGCGTGAAGCTTCAGGGCATCGTCACGTGGTTCGACAACTTCTCCCTGCTGCTGCGCCGCGACGGCCACACCCAGCTGGTCTACAAGCACGCCATCTCCACCGTCATGCCGACCTCGCCGATATCGCTGTTCGAGCAGACGAAGGAGGAGGGCGAGGCTCAGTCCTGACCGACGAGGCCGCGCCGCAAGCGTGACAGAAACAGACAAACACAACCGCGAACGCGCACCCGCCCGCTGCATGGTCGTCCACCCCGCGCTCAAGCGGGGCGGTGGCGACGATGCGCGCGACCCGCAGGCCCGCCTGGACGAAGCGAAGGGCCTGGCGCTTGCCATCGACCTGAACATCGTCCACGGCGAGGTGGTGCCGGTCAGCAAGCCGAAACCCTCCACCTACCTCGGCGAAGGGCAGGTGGAGCGGCTGGCGAAGATCGTCGAGGACAACGGCGTCGAGGTGGCGGTCATGGACTGCGCCGTGACGCCGGTGCAGCAGCGCAACCTGGAACGGGCGTGGAAGTGCAAGGTCATCGACCGCACCGGCCTGATCCTGGAAATCTTCGGCGAACGCGCCCGCACCCGCGAGGGCATGCTGCAGGTGGAACTTGCCCACCTCAGCTATCAGCGCTCCCGCCTTGTCCGGTCGTGGACCCACCTGGAGCGCCAGCGCGGCGGCTTCGGCTTCCTCGGCGGCCCCGGTGAAACCCAGATCGAAATCGACCGCCGGCTCATTGGCGAGCGCATCGCCAAGCTGAAGAAGGAACTGGAGGAGGTCAAGCGCACCCGCAACCTCCACCGCGAGGCGCGGCGGCGCGTGCCGTACCCCATCATCGCCCTGGTCGGCTACACCAACGCCGGCAAGTCGACCCTGTTCAACCGCCTGACGCGGGCCGAGGTCTACGCCCAGGACCAGCTGTTCGCGACCCTCGACCCGACCATGCGCGGCCTCGTGCTGCCGTCGGGCACCAAGGCGATCCTGTCCGACACCGTGGGTTTCGTCTCCGACCTGCCGCACGAACTGGTCGCCGCCTTCCACGCGACGCTGGAAGAGGTGCTGGAGGCCGACGTCATCGTCCATGTGCGCGACGCCGCCAGCCCGGACACCGAGGCCCAGAAGGCCGATGTGGAGAAGGTGCTGCGGGTCGAGCTTGATCTCGGCGACGAGGTGGACGAAGGCCTGCTGGAGGCCCTCAACAAGATCGACCTGCTGCCCGACGACGCCCGCGCCGAACTGCTGAGCCAGACCGGCCGGTCGGAGCACATGGTGGCGCTGTCGGCCGTGACCGGCGAGGGCACCGAAGCCCTGCTGCGGCGGATCGAGGAACTGCTGCTGCGCAATCGCGAGACGGTGGAAGTGGACGTGCCGCTCTCCGACGGCGGCCTGATTGCCTGGCTCTACCGCAAGGGTGACGTGGTCTCGCGCACGGACGACGAGGAGAACGCCCACATGGTGGTGCGCCTCGACCCCGCCGATGCCGAACGTCTGCGCAACGGCGGGGCCAACGGCCGGGACTGACGCCGTGGGCGAAGCCGTCGCGCCGCTGTGCGGGGCTCTGCAACGGGGTCCGTTCTCCCTGTCCTTCGGGGTGGAAGGGCAGGGCGTGCCGACGCTGGTGATCGGCAGCGCCGTCTACTATCCGCGCACCTTCTCCGCCGATTTGCGCCGCCATCTGCGGCTGGCCTTCGTCGACCACCGGGGATACGGCGGCACGACAGGCGGCTACGGTGCCGACGACATCACCCTCGACCGCGTCATCGAGGATATGGAGGCGCTGCGCCGCCACCTTGATCTGGACGAGCGTGTCGTGGTGCTGGGTCATTCCGGCCACGGCTACATGGCGCTGGAGTATGCCAAACGGTATCCGCAGCATGTGGCCGGGGTGGTGATGGTCGGCACCGGACCGAGCCACGGCGCCGCCGACATGGCCCTGGCCGAACGGGCCTGGGCGGAGGCGGTGTGCCCGGAGCGCAAGGCTCGTTACGACGCCGACATGAGCGGCCTGGCTGACGCCATCGCCGCCGACCCGGACAACCGCTTCGTCACCTTCTGCCTGCGCATGGCGGCGCGGTCGTGGTTTGACCCGGCCTTCGACGCGGCGCCGCTGTGGCAGGGGGTGACGGTCAACCTGCCGGTGATCGACCACCTGTGGGGCGAGACCTTCCGCGACATCGACATAACCGCCGGGCTGCCGGACCTCGACCGGCCGGTGCTGCTGGCCATGGGCCGCTTCGACCATCTGGTGGCGCCGGTAGAGGCCTGGGCGCCCCGCCGGCCGCTGTTCCGCGACCTGACGGTGCGGGTGTTCGAGCGCAGTGGCCATACGCCGCAGCTGGAGGAACCGGCCGCCTTCGATGCCGTTCTGCTGCAATGGCTGGCCGCCAAGGGGCTTGCATAGGCCCTTGTGACGCGGCCCGCGCGGGCGTATGAACCGCCGCCGATACCCCTTGCGGAGCCTGCCTGTCCATGCCGCCGTCCCCCATCGTCCTCCGCCCCGCCACTGCCGCCGACATGGCGCAGGTGCAGGCGATCTATGCCCACCACGTGCTCACCGGCATCGCCTCCTTCGAGACCGAGCCGCCGACGGTGGCGGAGATGGAACGCCGCCGCGCCGACATCGCCGGCCGCGGCCTGCCGTATCTGGTGGCGACGGATGGCGCCGGCGGGCCGGTGGTCGGCTATGCCTATGCCGGGCTCTATCGGCCGCGTCCGGCCTACCGCCATACGGTGGAGGATTCGGTCTACGTGGCGCCGGGGCAGGGCAGGCGGGGCATCGGCCGCGACCTGCTGGCCGCCGTCATCGCCCGCTGCGAGGCCCTGGGCTTGCGCCAGATGATCGCCGTCATCGGCGATAGCGGCAATGCCGGCTCCATCGGCCTGCACGAGAGCCTGGGGTTCCGCCGCGTCGGGCTGCTGCCGTCGGTGGGGTTCAAGTTCGGCCGCTGGGTCGACAGCGTGCTCATGCAGCGCCCCTTGGGCGATGGCGATGGCAGCCTGCCGGCGGACTGACGGCCGCGCCAGGGATCTACTAGTAGACTGCAGGCCGGGAAAGGCGTGAAACACGGCTGGACCCTCGGCGGCGGACGTGAGACTCTTCTACTAGTAGAACGGCGGAGGAGGGCGCCCGCATGGCCACCACCGAATCGCAGACCCGCTGGCGGCGCAAGAACCGCTTTGTGAAGAAGCAGCTGAACGTCATGGCCCGTGGTCAGGTCCACGGCTGGCTGGAGGACGTGGGCGACCGCTTCGCCCTGCGCGGCAAGGGGGAGGCGGTGGCCTTCTCCGCCTTCGTGGTGCAATGGCTGATGCAGCAGTCCGCCCATAACGGCGAGGCGGCGCGCCTGCTGGAGCTGCTGTCCGCCGCCTATCACGCCGACCGTGAGCTGTATGCCCCCTGACAGGCGTAGTCCCCTATGGCGCCCGGTTGCCGCCGGGCGGAGCTTGCCGTAGAAGAAGATGCCATGACCACACCCCCTGCCGCCGCCCCTGCCGCCGACGCCATCGACCTCATGCAGGTCGCCGCCATCATGCGGGAGGTGGCGCGGGCGGAGATCCTGCCCCGGTTCCGCACCCTCGGCCGCCACGAGATCCACCAGAAGAGCCATCCCGGCGATCTGGTCACCGCCGCCGACGTGGCCGCCGAAAAGGCCCTGAGCGAGCGCCTGACGGCGCTGCTGCCGGGGTCCGCCGTGGTGGGGGAGGAAGCGGCCCATGCCGACCCGGCGATCCTCGCCACGCTGCAGCAGGATGCGCCGGTGTGGGTGCTCGACCCGGTCGACGGCACCCGCAACTTCGCCACCGGTGTACCGCGCTTCGCGGTCATGGTGGCGCTGGTGCAGGGTGGCGATACGGTGGCGGGGTGGATTCTCGACCCGGTGGCCGACACCCTCTATGCCGCCCGTCGCGGCGGCGGCAGCTGGTGCGATGGCCGCCGGCTGCAGGTGGCGGCGCCGGCGCCGCTGCATGCGCTGGCCGGGGCGGCCGGCTTCGGCCATGCCAAGCTGTTCAAGCCCCACGGCATCCGCACCCGCCAAAGCGGCAGCGCCGCCCACGACTATATGCAGGCGAGCGACGGGCGGGCCGACTTCGCCGTCTTCCGGCGCCGCCTGAACCCCTGGGACCACGCCGCCGGCGCGCTCATCTTCACCGAGGCGGGCGGGTTCTGCCGCATGTCGGACGGCCGCCCCTATCGCCCCGGCGACACCGACGGCGACCACATCATCCTCGCCCCCAGCGAAGCCCTGTGGCGGGAGTTGCGGGACATCCTGCGGCCGCACATCGAGGGCCGGGCCTGACCCGACCGACCCCGACGGGCCGGCGGCCGCGCGAGGGGATCAGTCCAGCTGCGCCTTCAGGCGCGGCTCCTGGCCGCGCACGCCGTTGATCTTCCAGTCGTAGAGCATGAAGCCCTGCGGTCCCGGCCGCACCGAATCGGCGTTGTGGTCCAGCACTCGGGCATTGGTGGTGACGCGCAGCAGCCCGCGGCTGTTGAGCCCCGCCTGCTCGATGGCTTCCGGCGGGATCAGCTTGATCGCCTGGCTGGCGGTCATGCTGACCACGCCCTGCTCGTCGGTCTGCAGGGAGATGATGCGGGCGTTGCGCCGCACGAAGGTCACCAGATCCGGCCGCGCCAGCTTGCCGATGCGGTTGTATTCCACGGTGAAGGCGCCGGGGCCGATGGCGCGGACGGTGGAGAAGCTGCCGTCGCGGGCCAGGTCGCGCTCCAGCACCGCCATCTTCTCGGGCAGTTCCGCCTGGGTCACCCGGCCTTCCCGCAGGTCCTTCACCAGCGGCAGCCAGGTCAGGTCGCCCTTGTAGTAGACGCCGTACTCGCCGGTGCGGGCGAGGCGGATTTCCGACTGGAAGCGATCCGGCAGGTAGCAGCCGGACAGCAGCGGCAGCACCAGGACAATGGCGCCCAGGGCCCGCAGCGCGCGGCGGGCGAAGGCGGGCAGGGCGGCAGCGGCGGCGGCAGTCATCCCCGAAGGTCTCTCTTCACGCGGCCCCACAGGGCCTCCATTTCGTCAAGGCTCGAATTCTCCGGCGATTTCCCCTGCTTTTCAAGGAGATCCTCCACCGCCCGGAAGCGTCGTTCGAACTTTGCATTGGCGTGGCGGAGGGCGGACTCGGGATCGACACCGGCCTTGCGGGCGAGATTGGCGACGGCGAACAGCAGATCGCCGATTTCCTCCACCACGCGGGCCTCGTCCCGTGGGGCGGCGGCGAGTTCGACCCGCACTTCCTCCAGCTCTTCCTCGATCTTGTCGATCACCTGCGCCGCCTCCGGCCAGTCGAAGCCGACGCGGCCGACCCGCTTCTGGATCTTCACAGCCCGCGTCAGGGCGGGCAGGGCCACCGGCACACCGTCCACCACCGAAGCACGGCCGGCGGCGCTGCCGGCGGAGTCCGACGCCTTCGCCTTGGAGGCGCGTTCCCGCGCCTTGTGGTCTTCCCACGCCACCGTCTGGGCGGCGGCGTCGGCCACCTCGGCATCGCCGAACACGCCGGGGTGGCGGCGGATCATCTTGCTGCAGATGGACCCGACCACGTCGGCGAAGGCGAAGGCGCCGGCTTCCTCGGCCATGCGGCTGTGAAACACTACCTGCAGCAGCAGGTCGCCCAGTTCGTCCTGCAGGTCGGGCAGGTCGCCGCGTTCGATGGCGTCGGCAACCTCGTAGGCTTCCTCGATGGTGTAGGGCGCGATGGTGGCGAAGGTCTGCTCGCGGTCCCACGGGCAGCCGCCAGCGGGATCGCGCAGGCGGGCCATGATGGCGAGCAGGTCGTCAATGGGTCGGGGACGGAAATCGTCGGTCATTCTGCCTCGTCGCGACAACTGCGGTCGCAGTTCACGGAGCGGGTGAGGGTGGCAGGGCGGGCATCACCGCTTGGGCGGCTTGCCGATCTTGCGCAGAAAAGCTTCCCATTTCGTTTCGCCGGCCTTCTTGGGCAGGGCCTTGCGGCTGGCGGCGGCATTTTCCAGGCGCCGCACCCGACGGCGAGCGGACAGGAAGGCCTGCGCCTCGGGGGTGTCGAGCAACTCCCGCTTCTGCAGTTCGGCGAGCAGCCGTTCGCTCATGCGCAGCCAGTGCTGGCCAAAGCGGCGGTCGAGGTCGTCGTCGGACATGGCCGGATGCTCGCTCGCTTGCTGGCCGGGGCGAAGGGTGGACGAGCCGGATCATGGCCCGCCGCAGCCGGCGGCGCAAGGGCAGGGGTTTTATCTTGGGCGGTTACCGGGCGAGCGTGGTCTCATCCGAACCTAAGCCTGCTCGAAGGTCTTTGCGACGATGTGAGATACGAAGTAGATCACGGCGGCCGCCACCGTTCCCGCGACCATGTGGAATACCACGTGGTGGAGCATATCCAGTGCTGGGTTCAGAATGGCGCCAATTCCTACGGCATCACCCATGTCGCCGGGTGAAATCGTCCGGAGGCCACGGAGGGAGATCACGGCAAAGGCTGCCGCAGCGAGCATCTTTCCTAACAGCCGAATTAAAACCCCTGCCATGCGTTCCTCTGCAGGTTGGTGTCGCAGAGCAACGAGTGTGAAAGATTCGTTCACTGCCGTCATGAGGCAATTCACTGCCGCCACATCCGTTTGTCGCATAATGTATATTATGAATATCATAGCCGGTTCTGGGAGTGTAGCGTTTTCCGGTGCACCGGTGAGCTAGGTACCACTACAGGTCGGACGCGATATCCGGTTTAGACCGTTGCGCCATGTTCGCGTTACATTCCATTGTTGCTGCATGCCGCGCTTTCGACTTCGCCACGCCGAACTTCCCGCACCGCTGACCGGCTGGGTCGCTGTCAACGACCTCGGCCTGCCAAGGCTTTGGGCGACGATCTGGGCTGACATCCTGATGGGCCGCGTCGCCGAGGCCACCCGAGGCGCCCATCTGGCGGCCGTGGAAAAGCTCTATGAGTCGGTCACCGAACAGGTCAACGGCGACCGCCTGGATGCCATCCTTGCCGCGCTCGATTTCGACGAGTTGGAAGCTGTCCTTGGTGGGTTTCTCGCCCGGCTGCGCAATGAGAGCGCGATCAAAGGCATTGACCGCGCCCAGACCTGGGACTCGGCCCTCAAGTTCGTCCATGACATCGTGAACCATATCGGCCGCGCCGACGGCGCCGCCTTCGCCGACGTCCAGGTCCGGCTGCTCAGGCTCAACGCCCTCTATGGCCAACTGGCGCCAAGCGCCGATCGGCCGCCCGCGCCGGTTCGCGCCCTCCCGGCTGTGGTGGTCGAGGATCTCTACCAGATCTTCCATCCCGAGTCGGAACGCAATCCCTTCCGTTCGGCAGCAGCACGGTGGCGCAACTACCTGATTTTCCTGCTGATGCTGCACATGGGGTTGCGGCGCGGAGAGGTTCTGATCTTGCCTGCCGATGCGGTCAAAGAGGATTTTGACCCGGCCTCCGGGGGGATCCGCTACTGGATCAACGTCGCTCGCAATCCCTACGCGGACACGGACCCGCGATCGCAGGCGCCGAGCCTGAAAACCTTGCCGTCGTGCCGCCAACTGCCGCTGTCGCAGGAACTCGTCCACCTGGCCGATCTCTACGTCCAAAATTACCGAGGCCGCCCGTCGCACTCCTTCCTATTCAATTCCAGAAGGGCGCGCCGCTTGCGGCGCAGACCATGGCCGATATTTTCGCCGCCGTCACCCGTTGCCTGGCGCCGCGCGCCCGCAAGGCGCTGGCCGACCGGGGCAAGGACGGCGTAGAAGGCCACGATCTCCGTCATACCGCCGCCGTCGTCCGCCTCGCCCGCTACACCGCTGCCGGTTATGACCTTGACACGGCGATTGGCAAGCTGCGGCGCTTCTTTGGCTGGTCGGTGACCTCGACCATGCCGATGCGCTACGCCGCCGCCTACTTCGAGACAACGTTGGCCGAGGTATGGAACGAGAGCTTCGATACCTTCGTGGACACTTTGCGCGACCTCGCTGGAGAGGACTGACGCGAACACCCCGACGAGGAGGAATGATGGCAACGACGGCGGCTTCCCATCAGCAGGTGACGGCGATCATCTCCGCCCTGCCGCCCCTGCCCTCGGCGGTGCGCTACTACGACGACTATTTCGACACCCAACGGTCCATCCGCCACCCCGGCACCAAGGACCAGTGGGAGATCACCACCGATGGAGAAACGCACCTAATCGACTTCTCGATCTTTGGCGGACTCAGCTTGCTGATGAAGCATCTGGTGCTTTGGCAGTTGGTGAACCTCGATCCTACGACAGTTGTGTTGCGCTATGAGAGCTACAAGCGGATATCTCATGGCCGGAGAGAAGACATCCTTTACGCGATGCTAGTGCTCAAGCCATTCGAATTCCGTCAGAAATGGGCAAAAGAGATCGCGTCTCTTACGGCAATCGAATCCGCTTCTTTGAAAACCTTTCTATACGCGATGTGTGATCTCCGCTTGGGAACATGGGCACCTGACCACCGCGACTACGTTGCGCAGCTTCCCCTTCCAAGATCTGACAAATATCGTGTCGTTCGTACCGGCGACTGCTTCGTACCGCTGGACCACCAATCCTTGCTGATCGACTATTTTGACGAGCTTGCGCGGACGGACAAGTTGCCGAGTGTCGGTAACCAAGAACTACGTGACGCCTGCATCCTCATCGTCGTCTTCCAGCATGCCTTTCGCCCCGGACAGATCGCCCGACTGAAGACAACCGATGTCCGCATTTACAGCACGGGCGCCGTCCATTTCAGCACGATGCTAACCAAGAAGCGCGGCCAAGATCGCGGCCGACGAGTGACCCGGCGCATCAAACGCGAGTGGTGCTCGTTGTTCATTGAATACAGTCGGCGGCGCAGCCACTCGGCGTTCGACGCCGACGTGCCAAAGGAGTCCTATTTTGGTCTGACCCCCGCCGGGGTTGGCCAGTCCATTCTCCAGGGCACCGAACGGCTGACCGGCGAAAGATGGGCCGCCACCGACTTGCGCCACACCGCAGCACAGCGGCTGGTCGACGGGGGGGCGTCGCACATCACCGTGTCCGAGTTTCTCGGCCATTCCAGCCTGGACACCGCCAACATCTACATCGACACCTCACCGACTCAGGCTCAGCGGGTCAACCAGGCGCTGGCCATCTCGCCGGTCTACGCCGAAGTAGCGAAGGTGGCGCGGACCAAGACGATAGACAAGGCGGCGTTGCTGCGGTTGCCACCGGGCAAGCAGATTGGCGGCGTACCGCACGGTATTCCCATAGCGGGCATCGGCGGCTGCTCGATCGGCCAGTCGCTCTGCGTCAAAAATCCCGTGCTCAGCTGTTACACCTGCCGCAAGTTCATGCCGGTCAGCGACGCCTCCATCCACCGGCATGTCGCCGAAGAACTCCGCCCGGTGGTGCTGGAGTTTGCCACGGCATCCCGCGCCAACACCGAATCGCCCGCCTACACTCAGCTGCGCCGCATGCTGACGGCGGTGGAGGTTGTGGTCGCGGGCATTGAGGAGCCTGGCACCGATGAATGAGTTCTATCAAACCTTCGTCGAGACCGCCCAAGCACTGGCTGCCGCGCGGGGCCTCCCCTGGGCGTTGCCGTGCGACGGCGCCGGAAAAGTGCCGAGGGGCAAGGCGTGGGACCTCGGCGCCCTGGCAGGCGTTGTGCCGCCGCCATTCTTCCGGCTGACCGACCTCGGCTTCGACTCCTCCGGACTCGCCGCCTTGAACGAGATCAGGAAGCGCAATGGTCTCATCCCGGTGCCTGCCACGGCGATGCCGTCGCGGTGGCGCGATATCTTCCAGGCGGCGGTGCTGACCGAGGTCTTGATCAAGAAGAACAAGCCGCGGCACGCACTCGACAACATCGGCCGACACATCCGTCTTCTCGCCGCCTGCGCCGACGACCGCGACCCGTGGGATATCACGGGCGAAGACGTGCAACTGGCCTACAACGCCGCCCTCGCCATCGGCACCTCGGGCAAGATCGCAGCCAACTTCGCCATGGTGATGCGGATTGTCATCGACGGCCAGCATCTCGCCGATCGCAGCCCCCTCGCCCGCTTCTGTGTTCCCTACCCGACTGAAGATGCGCGGTCGGCGCAGACCCGGGTCGATGAGCTTCAGCGGAGGCAGAACACCTATCGAGACGTCGATAAGGTGCGGACGGAACTCAGCCAGCGCAAGGCGGCCGAAAAGCTGCCAGAAGGCAAGGCGTTTTGGGAACTGGTCCGCATCTTGTGGACCGAGAAGCCCGTGACCCTGGCCGACCACATTCGGTTCGCCCAGGGAAAGATCGGAGTGCTGACCGGGTTTCGCATCGGCGAGAACGCCACAATTCCGTTCGACTGGGAGCGCTGGAGGGAATATGCCGATGCCCAGGGCCGACCGGCGGGCGAACGCGGCGGTATCTCCCGCTCCCTGATGCTGCGCCATTTCGCCGAGAAGCAAGTCGACGACGAGGGTCCCGAAGGCGTCGTGCTCTACGAGACGGCCCAACACATCCCGCAGATCTTCGAACAGGAGGTGCTCGACATCCTCCGGCGCACCGCCGAGATCACCCGTCCCATGCGCGAGCGGCTGAGGCGCCAGACCGAGACCGGACGGCTGTTTCCCGAGTTCGAGAAGGACGAGGTGGTATCGGCGGCCGAGATGTATATCCGGGTGTCCGGCTCCCTTCCCCTGGCCGAAGACGAGAGAACCCGAGACCTCATGCAGCAGTACCGCTACGGCTATGACCCAGCCATTCTCGACGCCTTGCGGTCGCACCAGTTGGACCTTCTGACGCCCGACTTCATCGCGGCTATGAAGAAATACTGGCACCGCCACATCAAGGACAACTTGATCACGGTCCGCGACGCCGATGGCATTGTGCTTGGCGGGCGGATCAGCTGGCGCGAAGCCTATTTCGAAGTCGGCGATGTCGAGGCGCTGATCCACCGCTGCATGCCGACCAAACTGCCCGACATCGAGCCGTTCACCTTGGCCGACGGCAGGAAGCTCTACCCCTACGATCTGCTGTTTCTGATGCCGATCAGGGCCTTGGCGGAGAACCGCAATCACGGGCTGACCGACGTCAACTGGTACTTTGCCTGCGGCCGGATCAGCGGCAGCGACCTACAAATGCACCTGGGCGGTCAGGCTGACAATCTGTTCGCCCGCTATGGCGAGACGGACGAGGATCGCAACTACACGATCAACAACCACAGCCTGCGCCACCTACAGAACGCCGAATTGTTCCGCCTTGGCGTCGCTGACACCATCATCACCAAGCGGTTCAACCGCACCAGCGTC
Source organism: Caenispirillum bisanense (assembly GCF_039523075.1). NCBI lineage: Bacteria > Pseudomonadati > Pseudomonadota > Alphaproteobacteria > Rhodospirillales > Novispirillaceae > Caenispirillum > Caenispirillum bisanense. The sequence goes on along the minus strand of NZ_BAAAEP010000002.1, from coordinate 101,843 downwards.
CAGCAGAGCTACGAGTACGATCACCGCAGCCTGGCCGAGGACCTCCACGACATCGATCTGCCGCCGATTGCCGAGGAAAAGCTCGGACCGCGCGCCCAGGAGGCCATGCGGATGATCATGGCCAAAAAGGTCAGCGGCCCGATCGTCGCGGAATTCCTCCGCGTCCAGCGGGAGCATGGCGACGACGCGGCCTTCGACTACCTCGATGCCGAGGCCGACGGCCTGCATGTCACCCCCTACGGCTTCTGCCTCAATTCATTCACGGTGGACCCCTGCCCGAAGCATCTCGAATGCTTCAACGGCTGCCATCATCTAACCCGCTCCGAGGTGCCGGAGGAACGCAAAAACCTGGAACAGTTGCGCAACCGCATGCAGCGGGCGGTGGCGAAGATCGAGCGGACCAAGGGCGGCATCGGCCGCGACAACCAGCTGCGCCATGCCAAGGAGCGGCTGGCCAATATCGACAAGGCAATTGCCGCCGCGCCGGGCACCAAGCCGTTCCCGGGCGGGCGCGATCTTTTCACGCCGGTCGAGGCTAAGCTAGGCGGCTCGGTGCTCGACGGCCACGCTCCAAGGAGGTCCCCCGATGACCTACGCTGACGAGAAGACCCGGCGGCTGGCAGACGCCCTCGACGCCATGCTGCTCGACAACGAGGATATCTCCGCCCGTGGTGCCGTCCGCCACCTCGGTGGCACGCTCAAATATGCCACTGACATCACCCGGCACGCAGAACGGCGGCAATTGCTGGAGGCTTACCAGTGCCGCCAAGCTGAACTGCGGTCATTGATCGAGAAGGTCAACAAGCAGTCGAAGTCCAACCTGTCGCTCGCCGTCGAGCGCAAGGACCGCGAGATCGCAGCGCTGGCGCGCCAGCGGGACCTACTCATTGCTTCCCACAAGGCGATGATCCTGGCGGTCAGCGAGATGCGCGGCCGACAAGCGTGGCTGCGGTTCTTCCAGCATTACCAGGGCTGCATCGAGGAATTGGCGGCCCTCGGCGCCATGCCAAGCGCCGATGTCTTTGCCTTTGCGCCCACCAACGACGAGGAGCGCTGATGGCGAAGCGACTGAGTGGGGCGGAGGTCGGCGCCGCCAATGTCGAGAAGCTGCGGCGCTATCTGGCGTCGGTGGCGTCCCTGCCCGCCCGGGGCGAACAGGTCCATGTCAGCGCCATCGCGCTGGCGGCCGGGATCGACCGCCAAGTGCTCTACAAGAACCCCGAGTGCCGCCGCTTGCTAGAGGAGGCCGTCGCCGCCAAGGGTCTGCGCGGTGTCAAGGAACGCCCGGTGCAGACCGTGGACGAGGGCCGGGTGAGGCTGGAACGGCGGGTCGCGGACCTGGAACGGGCCAACGTCGCCTTGCTGGCGGAAAACGCCGCGTTGCGGGCCAAGCTGCGGCGCTACGGCCATATTGAGGTCCATTTGATCGAAACTGGCAGGTTGGCCCGCTGATGGCGCAGACCGTGGTCATCGAGACTGTGCTGCATGCCCGCTGGAACGGCGCCATCTTCAGTGGTCGCTGCCCGGACGGTGAATTACGGCGCTTTCTCGCTAACGATCTGCCGCGCCCCCCGGTGGCGGGCGAAGCCTGGCAGATCTCCGGCATCGTCCGCCGCCATCCGAAATATGGTCCGCAGGTCCATGTCGAGACCGCTGCTCTGCTACGCCCATCCGGGCGGCTGATCCAGGGCCTGCTGGCAGGACCGCGCTTCCCCGGCATCGGCGCGGTCACTGCCCACCTGCTGTGGGAGCACCACGGCGAGACGCTCTACCAGGTGCTCGATAAAGGCGACCTCACTGCCATCCTCGCCGCCTTGGGCGACAGCACCCGCGCCCGAGAACAGGCCGAAGTCCTGGTGTCGGTCTGGCCCGAGATCGCCGCCGAGCCAACGGTGTTAGCTTGGCTCGATCGCCACGGCTTTCCCCCCCGCCTCGCCCACAAGGTGATCGGATGCTATGGCGGCGAAGCCATCGCGAAGCTGGTACAGGATCCCTATCGCCTGATCGCTTTCGCGCCGTGGTCTGCGGTTGATCGCGCCGCCCGGTCCATGGGCATCGGCCCGGCTGACGAGCGGCGGCTCGTGGCGGCTTGCCAAGCGGCCTTGTACGGCCGTTTGGACCAATCCCACACCTGGACCCCTGACGCGACCTTCCGGCGACTCCTGGGGCGTCAGCTGGGCCGCAGCACCGCCATCAACACAGCCATTGACCTCGCCGTGGAGGACGGCGCCATCGTCGGGGTCGACACCGGCTGGCAGCCGTTGGGACCGCTGGCGATGGAGTGCGCCGTCGCTGAGCGCATCGCTGCTCTGGTTAGCGGGGCCGACGCCCAAGCCTCGCAGCCGCAGCTGTTTCACCGTCGCCCGGCGGACACACTGACCGAGGGCTGGCTCGACCGCTGGCAGGGTGCCCACGGCATGAGGTTGAACCAGCGGCAGAGGGAGGCGGTGGGGAGCGCCCTCACCTGCTCGTTCTCCTTGCTGCTCGGAGGAGCAGGCGTCGGCAAGACCACCGTCTTGCGCGCCATCTGCGACTTCGCCCACGAGGTTGGCGTCACCGTCCACCTGATGGCATTGAGCGGGCGGGCGGCCTTGCGCATGACCGAAGCCACCGACCGACCGGCGCGCACCATCGCTGGCTTCCTCCAGCGGGCCGAGGCCGGAGACCTAGCGCTGGACGACGAACCGCTGCTGGTCGTGGACGAAGCCTCAATGGTCGACCTGACCTCGTTGTACCGGATTCTCCGTGCCTGCCCGCCAGGCTGTCGTTTCCTGCTGGTCGGCGACCCCGGTCAGCTGCCACCGGTTTCCTTCGGCATCACTCTGCATGCCTTGGCCGACAACGATCTCGTGCCCAAGATCGAACTCGTCGAGGTTATGCGCCAATCCGCCGAGACCGGCATCCCCGCCGCCGCAGCTGCCGTGCGGGCAGGACAGCTCCCGGACCTGCGCGCTTACGACCCTGCCGACGACATCGGAGTTTCCTTCCGCGCCTGCCCCCGCGATGAGATCGTCGCCACAGTCAAAGAGATCGCCGCCGACCTTGCGGGGCGGAGCCATCAGATCATCGGCTCGGTCAAGGGAACCGGCGTCGAGGCGGACGGCGGCATCCGCGCCATCAACAACGCCCTGCACGCCGTCTATGCACATGGCCGCCCTCTGCTGCCCGGCGATTTTGCCGTCGGCGAGCCGGTGATCTGGACGGTCAACGATTACGACCTGCGGATCATGAACGGCAGCCTCGGAACTGTCGTCAGGCATGCGGTCGACGACGGCCAGGAAGTCCTTGTGGTCGACTTCGACGGCGAACAGCGGCACGTTCCGGTCAGTGCATTGGGCAACCTTGAACACGCTTGGGCCATCACCGCCCACAAGGCGCAGGGCAGCCAGTTCGACACGGTGGTGATCCCGGTCACCCGGAGCCGCATCCTCGATCGCACCCTGCTCTATACCGCAATCACCCGTGCAAAGCGGCGGGTGGCGCTGGTCGGCGACCGCACCGCCTTCGAGGCCGCCGTGCGTCAGCCACCGTCCTCATCGCGGCGCCAGACCGGCATGCCCGCCGCACTGAGGCGCACGGCGGGTTCATTGTCCCGTCCATCCAACTTGCCGGGTGTCCAGTGACGGAAAGCGATGTTGTGATCGCGGTCAGCCTTCCCCTGAAACAAGCAAGTGCCTTTGCCCAGTTCCGCAAGCGGGCATGCCATAATGACTTCCAAGGCCGCGCTGCGCCGATTGGACCTTGAATGCATCGTCACCTGCTCCCCGACCCTCATACGGCCGAGCGAAGAAGGCGGCTCAGCAACCTGAGCCGCCCCCATTCACGTCGGCGGTCATCGGGATCCCTCCCTGTACCGCCCACACAGGATAGCACATGCGAAGAATAATCTTCCATTCACCGAGTTGAAATATCCTGGGGTGAATGCCGGGCCTCTGGCCCGGCAGAGGGGCAAAGCCCCTTGGCTTTTCGCTTTCAGCAGCATATTTCGAAGACTGAAATATAGAATGCCATCCTCGGCCCGTGGTGAGCATCATGCCACTTGGTTAAGCCCTCCAAACCCAGTGGTCACCTGCCCCGGTCGCACCAGCCTCCGTCCCTACTGATCCACACGCCGTCTCCGAGGTAGGCGTCCTCCCCGGAGTCGGCAGGGGCGATCGCGTCGTAGATCTCGCGCAGTTCCCTTCGCGCATCGCTTTCGACTGCGTCGTCCGCCTGCGCTTTTTCGCCAGCTTGTATGTGCTCATACAGCAGTCGGGTGAAGACCTTCACGACTCGATCAGCATCCTCCTCGTTCTCGATGTTGCATATTTGCACGTACTTGCGGCCGTAGTTGTCGCAGCATTCAGCATGTGGGCCGCCGAGTTCCTCGGCCGTCCTCCGACCCAGTCCCATCAAAAGCGCTTGGTTGTCGGGCGCCAGGAACTGCTTGTTGTCCTCGTCAGCTGTAGCGGTCACCACTGCGTACTCGGCCCCGACGCTCAGGATCCGCAGGCAGACGAAGCCACCGAACGTGGCGATGTACTGCTCCTTGCTGGGCAAACCCGCCTTCTGAGAAGGGCGGATGGAGATATCGTCAATCATGCTTAGCCTACTCCTGAATTCTTGCCCACAATGCCGCCGACGCGCTGGCTGTCCTCTGGGCTGGACACCATCGTTCCGATCGTCCGCTATCGTCCTGGCCGCCGTGGTCGCAATCATACTGGGCGAATCAGCCACCCGGATCGCGCAGAGATACTTCCCAAATAGCCTGCATTTGACTTGGCGGGTTCAACACGCACCAGATGATTCTAACAATCTCATCACGCAATTTTGCCATATCTGGATAATCATAAACGCAAATCATCGACTCGAACATAATGCGCTTTTCTTGGTATCTCTCGCTGAGTTCTGGATCGGCTAGAACCTGATCGATAACCCCCTGATCCTTCATCCAGTTATTAAGAAGAGTCTTAACTGCTGGAAAGTCCGCTCTGTTTTCGAATTTTTTAACATTATCAACTTCATTCACCATGTGATACGCAGCTAGTTGTCCATCTCCTTTGAAGATTACATCTGCAAAGCGACCAGCTACATAATCAAAACCTTTTTCTCTCAGGTCAGCAATAAACAAGTCTCTTTTGCCATTGAAGCGCTTTTCTGCGAGAGCCTTGCATTCGGCCAATTCGCTACGCAGAACCCTTGAGAACTCACCACCCTGTTGCTTGTCGATTTGCATCGCAGATTCCAGGTCTCGGATCGCTTCTGCAAACAGGAGCCGCCAGCGGTAGAGTTTCGCCCGGTTTATTAAAGGCGCAGGATTTGGATTTGTCTCATATGACTTGGTGTACAAAGCTATCGCTTCAGCAGTACGATATTCGCTCGCCGCCTTCATTCCCTGCTGAAAAAGCTGCTGACCAGCCTCATACGCCGGTGATTTGGGCGAACTCCCGCCTCCGAACAATTTCCGAAACACTGCCACCTCCGTCGAATCAACCTATCCCCATTGGGCTGCATATCCACCCATCTCGTAGCGCAGTATAACCACTCCAAAGTGGTGGTGGAAGCGCATGCATGCCTTTCGTCGGGCAAAACGCCGCAGATTGTGGGCATTCGAGCCTCTGATATCATCGCATTCCTCCGGCACGATCTATCTTCCCGCTGCTCACCGCGCACTGCGTCTGTCCATGATGGCCGCAGGCCACCGCACCGTGGCGCATCGCGTCCTTGATGGGCGCGAGCACGGCGACAAGGCTTGCCTGAGACGAAGCGATTGCGAGCGCGCTACACGACCGGCTCCACATCGGGCCAAGCGCAGACCGATCCTGCCTCGCTGATGTTGCACCCCCACGGCAGGCTACAGGCTACATCTCGGGATTTCTGGCCGTGCTACATCAAACACGGCATCACCGATCTCCGGCGCTACTTGTTCCGGCGAGTGGTCAAGCAGTCGGCACCCACTCACTCACACACTACACGCCCCGAAACCGGACTCTCTGAATACGAAAACCAGGATCCAGGGCAGGGCGGTTTGGCTTGGCATCCTGCCGCAGTTGGTGGTCGTTGTCACGGCACCCTCTGTCCTCAGGAGCCCGGCATGGACACCATGGAGACCGCCGGCCGTCGCCCGGCCATTGCGGGCTTTCTGCTCGGTTTTGCGCTGGGCGGGTTTTTCGATGGCATCCTGCTGCACCAGGTGCTGCAGTGGCACCACCTGCTGAGCGCCGTGGAGAGCGCCCGCATCCAGGATATCCGGGTGCAGATCCTCGCCGACGGGCTGTTCCATGCCCTCATGTACGTCATTGCCGCCGTCGGCCTGTGGGTGCTGTGGCGAGGCCGCCGGGAGCTGGGCTCGCCGGGCGCCGACCGTCGCCTGCTGGCTCTGGCGCTGATCGGCTTCGGCGTCTGGCACATGCTGGACGGCATCGTGTCGCACTGGCTGCTCGGCATCCACCGTATCCGCATGGATGTGGACAATCCCCTGGTCTGGGATCTGCTGTGGTTCGTGCTGTTCGGCGTCGTCGTGGCGGCCGTCGGCTGGTGGCTGCTGCGGGGTGGAGGCGGGCGGGCATCCGGCCCCCGCGGCTCCCGAGGCGCCCTCGCCCGCTCCCTGCTGGTGGCGCTGGTGGTGATCGGCGGGCCGGTGGCGGCGCTGCCGCCGGGCGATGGCGAGGCGCCGGTGATGGTGCTGTTCCGGCCCGGCACCAGCTTCGCCGAGGCTGCGGCCGCAATCGGCGTCATCGACGGCCGCATCGTCTGGAGCGATGCCAGCGGTCAGCTTATGGCCATAGAGCCGGCGGCCGGCGCGCGGCCGGCGCGCCTCTACGGCCATGGGGCGATGCTGGTCAGCCAGTCACTGCTGCCGGCCGGGTGCCTGGACTGGTTCCGCTGAGCCGGCATCGCGTGGCCCTGCCCGACCCTGCCCGCCTTCGGCCCGGCGTCAGACCTCCAGCACCATGCCGTCATAGCCCGGCTCGATCCCCGCCGGCAGCGTGTCGCACAGGGTGCGGTAATCGAGCCCCGGCCCCATGTGGGTGAGAACGGTGCGCTGCGGCTTCACCCGCCGGTGCCAGCCGATCACCTTGTCGACGTGGGCGTGGGTGCTGTGGGGGTGCGTGGTCAGGCAGCCGACCACCCAGGTCCGCACCCCGGCGAGCACGCTGAAGGCCGCCTCATCCAGTTCCAGCACATCGGTGGAATAGGCGAAGTCGCCGATGCGGAAGCCCCAGCTGGTGGTCCAGCCGTGGTCCTGCGGGAAGCACTGCACGGCCAGCCCGCCGACCGTCACCTGCGGCTCCAGCAGATGCGGAATCAGCCACGGCCGGAAGATCGGTTGTGTATCCAGATCAATTCCTTCAAAGGCGTAGCTGAACCGGAGCTTGAGGTCGGCGAGGGTGGCCTCATCGCCCCACACCGGCAGCGGCGCACGCATGGCGCGGTTGACCTCGCGCAGCTCGTCCAGGCCGTGGATGTGGTCAGCATGGGCGTGGGTGTAGAGCACGCCGGTCAGCCGGGAAACACCCGCCGTCAGCAATTGCTCCCGCACGTCGGGGCCGGTGTCGACCAGGATGCGGGTGTCGCCCTGCTCCACCAGGATGGAGGACCGCAGGCGGCGGTTGCGCGGCTCGGCCGGGTCGCAGTCGCCCCAGCCGGCGGAGATCATGGGCACGCCGCCGGCGGCGCCGGTGCCGAGCAGGGTCACCCGCAGTGGGCCGTCCCCTGCCGCCGCCGTCGCCGTATGATCCGCCGTCACCCGCCTGCCCTCGCCTATTCCGCCGCCAGCGCGGCGGGACGCGGCGCCTTGCGGAACAGGCGGAAGAAGTTGGCGGTGGTCGCTTCCTCGATCTCCCGCACCGACACGCCTTTGACCTCGGCCAGCACCGCCGCCGTATGGGCGACGAAGGCCGGCTCGTTGCGCTTGCCGCGCTTGGGCACCGGCGCCAGATAGGGCGCGTCCGTCTCCACAAGCAGACGGTCCAGCGGCACCGCCCGCGCCGTCTCCCGCAGCTCTTCCGACTTCTTGAAGGTCAGGATGCCGGAAAGCGAGATATAGAGCCCCATTTCCACAGCCTTTTCAGCCAGTTCTCGGCTGGAGCTGAAGCAGTGGATGAGGCCCGGGAAGGCGCCGGCGGCCATTTCCTCGCCCAGGATGCGGACGGTATCGTCGTCGGCATCGCGGGTATGGACCACCACCGGCAGCTGCGCCTCGCGCGCCGCCATCAGGTGGGCGCGGAAGGAGCGCTGCTGTTCCTCCCGCGGGCTGTGGTCGTAGAAGTAATCGAGGCCGGTCTCGCCAAAGCCGATCACCTTCGGGTGCTGCGCCTTCTCAACCAGCTGGGCGGCGGTCACCGCCGGTTCCGCCCCCGCCTCGTGGGGGTGGATGCCGACGGTGCAGGTCACCTGCGGGAAGCGCTCGGCCACCGCCAGCACCTGCCCGAACTTGGTGACGTGGGTGCAGATGGTCAGCATGTGGCCGACGCCGGCCTCGACGGCGCGGCCGACGATGGCGTCCAGGTCTTCCGCGAAATCGGGGAAGTCGAGGTGGCAGTGGCTGTCGACCAGCATCAGCCCTTGGTCTCCTGGTTCTCCTCGTCGACGAAGCGCGGGAACACGCCCTGCGGCTTGGGCAGCGGCGTTCCCGGCACCAGCGCCCCGCCCTCGCCCAGGGCGGTGAAGCTGCGGGCGTCGGCGGGAACGGCCAGCTGATCCAGCATGCGGGAGGCGCTGTCGGGCACCACCGGCTGCATCAGGACCGCCACCTGCCGCACCGTCTCCATCAGCACCCACAGCACCGTCGCCATGCGGTCGGGATCGGTCTTGCGCAGGGCCCACGGCGCCTGACGGTCGACATAGGCATTGGCGGCGCGCACGACAACCCAGATGGCCTCCAGCGCCTCGTGGAAGACCTGGCGGTCGATCATGCCGCGCACCCGCGCCAGCAGGCCGGCGGCGGCGTCGAGCAGCTCGCGGTCGTCGGCGGTCAGCTCGCCGCGGGCCGGCACCTGGCCGCCGCAGTTCTTGGCCACCATGGACAGCACCCGCTGGGCGAGGTTGCCGAGGTCGTTGGCCAGCTCGCCGTTCATGCGGTTGACCATGGCCCGATGGCTGAAGTCGCCGTCGTTGCCGAAGGGCACTTCGCGCAGCAGGAAGTAACGCACCTGATCGAGGCCATAGGTGTCGATCAGCGCCAGCGGGTCGATGACGTTGCCGAGGGACTTGGAGATCTTCTGCCCCTCGTTGGTCCACCAGCCATGGGCGAACACCCGCTTCGGCGGCGCCAGCTCGGCGGCCATCAGGAAGGCCGGCCAGTAGATGGCGTGGAAGCGCAGGATGTCCTTGCCCACCATGTGCAGGTCGGCCGGCCAGAACTTGGCATACTCGCCGTCTTGCTCGGGGAAGCCGACGGCGGTGATGTAGTTGGTGAGGGCGTCGAGCCACACGTACATGATGTGGGCATCGTCGCCCGGCACCGGCACACCCCACTTGAAGGTGGTGCGCGACACCGACAGATCCTGCAGCCCCGACTTCACGAAGCTGATCACCTCGTTGCGGCGGCTGTCGGGGGCGATGAAGCCGGGGTTGTCCTCGTAGAACTTCAGCAGGCGGTCGCCCCAGGCGGACAGGCGGAAGAAGTAGCTCGGCTCCTCCACCCACTCCACCGGCGCGCCGGAGGGCGCGATGCGGCTGCCGTCGGGCTGCACCGTCAGCTCGTCCTCGCCGTAGAACGCTTCATCGCGCACGGCGTACCAGCCCTTGTAGGCGCCGAGGTAGATCTCGCCCTTCTCGATCAGCCGGTTCCACAGGGCCTGGCAGGCCTCCAGGTGGCGCTGTTCGGTGGTGCGGATGAAGTCGTCGTTGGAGAAGTTCATGGCCTTGGCGAGGTCGCGGAAGTTCTGCGACACCTCGTCGGTGAAGGCCTTGGGCGCCACGCCGCGGGCGGCGGCCGACTTCTCCACCTTCTGGCCGTGTTCGTCGGTGCCGGTGAGGAACTTGACGTCGAAGCCATCCAGCCGCTTGAACCGCGCCATCACGTCGCAGGCCAGCGTGGTGTACGCATGGCCGATGTGCGGCTTGTCGTTCACGTAGTAGATCGGCGTGGTGATGTAAAAGGGCGTCTGCCCGCTCATCGCGAGGGCCTCCGGCTGGCGTAATTCAGGCCCGGACCAGCCGCTCGACCGCAAGGAAGGCGCTGATGAGGGCCTGTTTCTTGTCGAGATTGACCGCGTTGGTCCGGTCGAAAAGGTGGGTGATCTTTTCCCACACCTGCACCCATTGTTCAAGGCCGCCCGCCACCGCAAGCCTTTGGGTGAGCGCCGCTTCGCCGGGCAGCACCTCGGCATCGGTCTGCCCCCTGCCCTTGGCCCGGATGACCCGGCCGAGCCACCAGGTGAACAGGTCGCAGGCCACCCGGAACCCGTCGTCGGCGCGCGCCAGCCGCTCCGCCATGGCATGCAGGCCGGCGACGTCCAGCCGCGGCAGCCCCTGCAGCAGGCCGAGAAGCTCGCGGTAAAGGTCGAGCCCGCCCTGTTCCTCCAGGTCCAGGGCGGTGCCGATGCTGCCCTCGCCCATGGCGGCCAGGGCGGCGCGGTCGGCCTCGCTCAGCTGCGGCCGGCTGCGGGCGAGCAGGTCGCGCACTTCGGCATCGCGCAGCGGCTGCAGCGGCAGGCGGCGGCAGCGGGAGCGGATGGTCGGCAGCAGCCGGGCCGGGTTGTGGCTGACCAGCAGCAGCAGGGCGCGGCGCGGCGGTTCCTCCAGCACCTTCAGAACGGCGTTGGCGGCGTTGCGGTTCATGTCCTCGGCGCCGTCGATGAGCACGATGCGCCAGCCGCCTTCCGCCGAGGTCATGGACAGGAAGTGGCCGATGCCGCGCACGCTGTCGACGTTGATGACACCCTGCGGCCGCAGTCGCTTGGTCTTCTTGTCCTCGACCATCTCGCGCTGGACGATGCGCAGGTCGCCATGGCCGCCCGCCGCCACCCGCCGCACCACCGGATGATCGGGCGGCAGCGCCAGGGTGGTCGGCACCGCCGGCGGCAGGGCATCGCCGAACAGGCCGGGGCCGGCCGCCGCCGCGCCCGCTTCCGCCGCCCCTTGCGCCAGCACGAAGCGGGCGATGCGATAGGCGAGCGTCGCCTTGCCGATGCCGCGCGGGCCGGTGATCAGCCAGGCATGGTGCATGCGTCCCGACGTCCAGGCGTCCAGCACCTCCCGCTCCGCCGCCGCGTGCCCGATCAGGTCGAGCGTGCGGGACGGCTGCCAGGGGTCGGCCGCCGCGGCGTCGGGCAGGCTCATGCCGGCACCTCGGGCAGCGGCAGGCGCTCGGCCACCGCGGCCAGGATGGCGGCGTGGACCTCCTCCACCGGCGCCTCGGCGGCCACCACCGCGCAGCGCTGGCGGTCGCGCCGGGCGATTTCCAGAAAGCCTTCGCGCATGCGTTCGTGGAAGCCGATGTCGATGCGTTCGTACCGGTCCTCGCCGCCGCCGCGGCCGGCGGCGCGGGCCAGCCCCACCTCCACCGGCAGGTCGAGGATGACCGTCAGGTCCGGCTTGAAGCCGTCCAGCACCAGCGCATCCAGCCGGCGGATCGTTTCGCGGCCGAGCTGATGGCCGTAACCCTGGTACGCCATCGTGCTGTCAGCGAAACGATCGCACACCACCCAACGGCCGCTCACCAGCGCCGGGGCGATGATGCGGCGGCAATGGTCGCGGCGGGCGGCGTAGTGCAGCAGCGCCTCGGTCATCGGGTCCCAGCGGCCGGGGTCGCCGGTGACCAGCAGGGCGCGGATGTCCTCCGCCCCGCGCGAGCCGCCGGGTTCCCGCGTCAGCACCGGGTCGAGGCCGCGGCCGCGCAGGGCCTCGGCCAGCAGCCGCACCTGCGTCGACTTGCCGGCCCCCTCGCCGCCTTCCAGGGTGATGAAGAGCCCGCGCGGTGTCCGCTGCTGCTGTGGCTGCTGGTGAGGGTGCTGCACCGCCGGGCCTGCCTTACTGCGCCTGGGCCGGCGCGGCGGCGGGCGCCGCCGGGGCGGGTGCCGCCGCCGGCTGCACGTAGCCGAACACCATGTTCTTGGCCGCCGCCATCATGCGCCCGAAGAAGCCGAGCTTGGCCACGTCGGCACCGGCGTAGAGCGGGTATTCCTGGCGCTCCATCTCCGGCGCGTCCACCACCAGGCGGGCGACCTGCTGGCCGCGCTGCACCGGCGCCGGCACCGGGCCGTCGTAGACCACCTTGACCTGGAAGTCGCTGCCGGGGCGGCGCGGCATGGTGACGCGCAGGTCCTGGTCGATCACCAGCGGCACGCTGGCCTGCTCGCCCAGCCACACCTCGGCGTTTTCCACCACGTCGCCGGCCTTGAACAGGTTGCGGTTCTCGAAGCTGCGGAAGCCCCAGTCCATCAGCTGCTGGGTTTCCTGGCCGCGTTCCTTGGTGGAGGCGAGGCCGTTGACCACCAGGATCAGCCGCCGGTCGCCGCGCACCGCCGATGCCGTGAGACCATAGCCGGCAACCGAGGTATGGCCGGTCTTCAGGCCATCGGCGTCGATGGGCATGTACAGCAGCGGATTGCGGTTGTGCTGGGTGATGCCGTTGTAGGTGAACTCGGTCTGCTTGTAGAGCGGGTAGAAGTCGGGGAAGTCCAGGATCAGCCGCTTGGCCAGCGTCGCCAGGTCGCGCGCCGTCATGTAGTGGTCGGGGTCGGGCAGGCCGGTGGAATTGGTGAAGTGGGAGCCGGTGAGCCCGATCTCCTTCGCCTTGCGGTTCAGCAGGTCGGCGAAGGCTTCCTCGCTGCCGGCGATGTTCTCCGCCGCCACGATGCAGGCGTCGTTGCCCGACTGGATGATGATGCCGCGCAGCAGATCCTGCACCGCCACCTGGCTGTTGGGCTCCAGGAACATGGTGGAGCCGCCGGAGGCCGCGCCACCCTTGCGCCAGGCGTTTTCCGACACCGTGAACACGTCGTCCAGCTTCAGCCGGCCCTGCTTCACCAGGTCGAAGATGACGTAGGAGGTCATCAGCTTGCTCATGGACGACGGCGGCATGGGCACGTCGGCATCCTTGGCGAACATCACCGTTTCGGTATGGAAATCAAGCAGCAGCGCCTCGCGCGCCTTGGTCTCGATGGCACCCGCCTGCCCCGGCAGCGCCACCGCCAGCAGAACCGCCGCAAGAGCCGCCACCGACGCCTGGCGCGCCGTCGACCGAAGGGGAGTGCCCGTCATCACCATCATCACACCATGAACCTTGTCATCTGATCCAGTTTCGTGCCGCCGCGCACCGGCGGGCGGCGGAAGGCTAGCGCCCGAAACGGGCGACATCATGGCGGAGGCCGTCACCTGCCGCCCCGCGCGCCACCCGTTTCCGGCGCGTCAGTCGGTCACCACCACCGCGTCGCCATAGCCGGCGCCGCGCACCTGGGCGAGCAGGCGCTGCGCCTCGCCGGCATCGGCCAGCGGCCCGATGCGCACCCGGTAAAGGGTGCTGGAGGCCGTCTGTACCGGAACGATCACAGTGGGGCCGAAATCCTGCAACTGAAATTCCAGGTGACGGGCATTTTCCATGGTCGAGAACGCACCGGCCTGGATGTACGAGCCGCCCGCCATCGCCGCCGCCGTCTGCGCCTGGCGGACCGGCGCCGGGGCCGGCGCCTGCACCACCGGCGGCGGCGGTGTCGGGGCGGCAACCACAGGGGCCGGCGCTGGCGCCGGACGGGCGGCCGGTTCAGCGCCGGTTGCCGACGCGACGGCCACTCCGCCCTCGGCACGGCCGGCGGCGATCATCGCCTCGCGCAGGGCCATGCTCTCGTCGGGCAGGATCTCCACCCGCACCCGCGTCGTGCCCTTGGCCTCGAAGCCGAGCAGCTGGGCGCCGCGGCGCGAGATGTCGATGATGCGGTTCTTGGCGAAGGGGCCGCGGTCGTTCACCCGCAGGATGAGCGAACGGCCGTTGTCCTGGTTGGTCACCCGCACCACCGCCGGCATGGGCAGGGTGCGGTGGGCGGCCGTCAGGTCGTTCATGTCGTAGACTTCGCCGTTGGCGGTCGGCTTGCCGTGGAAATCGGCGCCGTACCACGACGCGACGCCTTCCTCGGTGTAGCGGAAGTCTTCCTTCGGGTAATACCAGGTGCCGTCGATCTGGTAGGGCTTGCCGATCTTGTAGATGCCGCGCGGCGGCAGGTCGACCGGGCCGGTCATCCGCTTGGCGGTATGGACCGCCAGCTGCGTCTCCGCACAGGCAGACAGCGCGAGGCTCGCGACGACCAGCACGCCCGCGCGGGCGGCAAAGCGGCGGAAGGAACCGCGCTGACGCAACATGTGGTGGACCCTACCCTGCTCGTTCCCCGTATGTCGCAAGACCTTAGCGGTTCCGCGAGCCGGTCGCAACCGCTGCGGCGTCATTGCCCCTGGGTCTGCCCGCCGCGGGCGCCGCCCCAGCCTTCCAGAGCCGCCAGCACCTGCGGCGTCGGGTAGCCGTCGGGCGGCAGGCCGGCGGCGCGCTGGAAGGCGCGCAGCGCCCCGCGGGTGCCCGAGCCGACCAGTCCGTCCGGCTGCCCGGCATCGAAGCCGGCGCTGTTGAGCAGGGCCTGCAGGCGCATCACCTCGTCGCGGCTGAGCGGACGGTCGTCGGTCGGGCGGGGCGTCGCCAGCGGCGGCATGCCGGCGATGCGGTCGGCCAGATGCCCCACCGCCACGGCATAGAGCACCGAGCGGTTCCAGGTCATGATGGCGTTGAAGTTGTCATAGACCAGGAAGGCCGGGCCGCGGGCGCCGCCGGGCAGGATGAGGGTCGCCTGCATCCCTTCCACCACCGGCAGCGGCCCGCCGCCGTCGCTGCGGCCGATGCCGAGCGCCGCCCACTCCTGCAGGCTCTTGCGCGTCTGGCCGTCGGCGACGGAATAGTCGAAGCCGGGCGGCAGGCTGACCTCCCTGCCCCACGTCTGGTCGCGCTTCCAGCCGATGTCCGACAGGTACTTGGCGGCCGAGGCAAGGGCATCGGGCAGGCTGCCCCAGATGTCGATGCGGCCGTCACCGGTTGCGTCGGTGGCATGGGCGGCGAAGGTGGTGGGCATGAACTGCATGTGGCCCATGGCGCCGGCCCACGATCCGACCATGCGCTGCGGCTCGATGTGGCCGCCATCGATGATGCGCAGGGCGGCCAGCAGTTCGTTGCGGAAGAAGGCGCTGCGGCGCGCATCCCACGCCAGGGTCGCCAGCGCATCCACCACCGGGAAGCCGCCGAAGTTGCTGCCGTAGTTGGTCTCCATGCCCCAGAAGGCGACCAGGAACCGCCCCGGCACGCCATAGCGCACCTCCAGCCCCGCCAGCAGGTCGGCGTGGCGCTGCATCAGCGCCCGCCCCTCCTCCACCCGCCGATCATTGACGGCGCGGCCGAGGTAGCCCCAGAAGGTCTGCGTGAACTCCGGCTGGCTGCGGTCCAGTTCCAGCACCCGCGGCTGCAGCTGCGCCGCATCCAGCGCGGCCAGGGCCCGCGCCGACAGACCCCTGGCCTGCGCCTCGGCCCGCATGTCGGCCTTCCAGCGGGTGAAGGCGGCCCGATCCTCGGCGGTGAGGGTGACGCTCGGCCGTTGCGGCGCGGCGGCGGCAGGAGCCGGCGGCGTCGGCCGCACCTCCGGGGTCGGCGGGGTGTCGGCCGGCGCAGCCGCGGCGGGAGCGGCCGGCTTCTCCGTCGGCAGCGGCGTCGCCGAACAGGCCGGCAGGGCGGCCGAGGCCACCAGGGCGCTCAGCACGGCGACGGCGGCGGAACGGGAGGGCGCGTGGCGACGACGGCTCGGCATGGCGAAACACCCTGTCAGGACAATCACATCCGGGGTTGTGCCACAGGCCGGCAGCCGGCGGCAACCATCGTTACGGCGCGGGAAAGACCTCGTCGGTGTAGCCCATCGCGTGATAGTAGATCAGCCCCGCCCACTCATGCACGCCGTAATAGAGCCCCGCCAGCCCGTTGAGCAGCCCCGGCAGCCACCCGCCGGCCGGCGCGGTGGCGTAATCCACCGGATAAGGCACCACCTGCCAGCCGGCGGCCTGGAACACGCCCATGGCGCGCGGCATGTGCCAGGCGGAGGTGACCAGCAGCCACCCCTCACCCGGCGCCCCCGGCGGCAGCAGCGGCGCCAGCAGGGCCGGGTGTTCGGCGGTGGAGCGGCTGTCGCTTTCGACGATCAGCCGTTCGGGAGCAATGCCGAGCCCTTCCAGAAGGCTGCGGGCGAGCGGCCCTTCCCTCACCTCCTGGTCCAGGATTGCGCCGGAACCGCCTGTAAAGGCGATGGGTTTCTCCGGGAAGGCATGGGCCAGCAGGGCCGTTTCCGTATACCGCTCGGCGCGGGCCGACAGGGCATAGCCGGGGCGGACCGAGGTCATGGCCAGCGACATCGCCCCGCCGAGCAGGATGATCCCCGGCGCCTGCTCCACCTGCTCCGGCGTCGGCGGCGGGAACCGTTCATCCAGCGGCCGCAGCAGCCAGGTGCCGAGCGGCAGCACGGCAACCGCCACCACCACCGCCGTCACCGCCCCCAGCGCCCACCGCGTCCGCCGCCCCATGCGGCCGAACACCAGCACCGCCAGCAGGGCGAGCACCAGCAGGGAATGCGGCTGCACGATCAGCCACAGGATCTTGGAGAGGTAGAAGCTCATGACGCCGCAGCATTGCCTGCCCACCGCATGCTTGCAAGGGCACAGAGGGGGCGCTATCGTCCGGCCCGTCCGCACAACCGGCGCTGCGCCCTGCACCTGCACTCGCGCCCGCCGGCCGGACCCTTGCGGGATGGGTGGCCGAGCGGTTTAAGGCACCGGTCTTGAAAACCGGCGTGGGGTTCCGCCCCACCGTGGGTTCGAATCCCACCCCATCCGCCACCTTCATCTAAGAGCCCTTTCTTTTCATCCGCTTACGGCTCGGTTTGGCTAACTGTTCGGGATGGTTAGCCAATTGGCCGTGCGCGATCCGTTCCATCGCGGAGGCCGCGAGGCGTTCTTGATCGGCTGCCAGCGTGTAACGCTCCACCTCCTTCAGCGTCTTGTGGCCCGTGATGGCCGCGATCTCGTGCGGCGTGCATCCCGCCTCGGCAAGGCGTCGAGCCGCCGCCTTGCGAAGGCCGTGGACGGCGCAGCCTTGCAGGCCGGCGGCCCGCGCGGCGTCTCCAAACCAGTTGCCGAAGCCGGCCGCCGTGTACGGCTTACCCTGCCCAGTCGTGAGGAAGGTCATGTTGTCGACCGGCGTCTGCGCCAGGATCTCCGCCAGCGACGGGTGTAGCGGTATCCACAGCTCCTTTCCGGTCTTAACCTGCTTCACGCGGATGCGATCACCGCGGACGTGCTGGCGGCCCATGCGCACCAAGTCCGACCGGCGTTGCCCAGTGTAGAGCGCCAGCGCCAGCGCCAAGCGCTCGCGCGTGCCGACGGGATAGGTCCGCTCGAACCGCGCGATCTCATCTTCGGTCCAAGTGTGAAATCCGTCAGTGACATAGCGGACGCTCTTCACACCGACCGTTGGGTCGTCCGCCCGGAAGTCCTCCTCAATGGCGAAGCGCATCAGCAGGCGGAGCATGCGCAGGAGGTTGTTCGCCGCCGCCGGCGTTGCCGCCTTCTCCGCCACCATGGCGCGGACGTGCTTCTTCTCCAGGAGCTTCACCGGCTTGTCGCCGTGCGCCGCCTTGAAGCGTTCGAGGATGCCCCGGTAGGTGTTCTTGGTGGAGTCCTTCAGCCCTGCCCACTCGGCGGAGCGGTAGTATTTTGCGATGAGGGCGGCGATGCTCCCCGGCTTCGTCCGGCCCTGCCCGATCTCCGGCCGCGCGACGTCCTGGCCCCGCAGCGCCGCCTCATACGCGGCCATGAACTCGGCGGAGCCCGGTGACCCAGGCAACGGCACCGACTTGCAGCCGGGACGGCGATAGTAATGCCGGAGCCTCCCATGCCGGTCGCGGTAGCGGTGGACATAGGGAAGCTTTCGCATCAGGCGACCTCATCCCACGGGTTCACATCAGACGAAGCGCCATCGACAGGCAGCGCTTCAAATGCGATGTCGAGGGCGGCGCGATCCCACAGTTTTCGCGCTCCAACTCGCTTTGGTCGCGGCATCGCGCCCTCGGAAACAAGCTTGTCAAATGTTCCCGGCGACACCCCTACGTAACCGGCCGCAGCCTCGCGGCTTAACCCGCGAGGCTGGAGGGACGGAGGCAGGGCATCATACCGGGGCATGTTTCGTTCTCCGGCTGCGCCTGTCAGGCCACGACGCCGTTGAGGCGCACGGTGCCGGTCGAGCCAGCGCCGGCCTGCACAGCAACGCCGATCAGCGTGTTGTCGGTGGCGACCGTGGTGCAGGTCTTGGCGGCGTCGTCCCAATAGACCTTGGCGCCGATGGCCCACGCCTCGCCCGCCACCTTCGGCAGCAGGTAGACACCTTGGGTGCAGCCTTCGACCTCGGCGCCGGTGGCGGCGTCGGAGGCCGCCACGGCGAACAGGGAGCCCACGAGGAAGCCGGTGCCGCTGGCCACGGCATAGGGGGCCGGAAGGGTCAGGACCGAGCCGGCCTGAACGAAATTGCGCATGATCAGAGCCCTTTTGAGCAAGAGAAGCGGACAGTGGTGACGGGAGGCCGGCCATCCGCCTCCCGGATCTGGCGGTCAAGTTCAGCGAGCGCCGCCCTTAGTTCCCCGACGCCGCGGTACTCGGCGCTGTTGGTGCCGTCCGCAACAGACTTCTCAGGGGCTGCCAGGGCGGTCAGGAGCGCGTCGCGGCGCTGGCGGAGTTCGGCGACGTTCATCAGGCGGCCCCGTCGTTGCAGTACCAGCCCCGCCAATCGACAAAGCCGGCGCCGAAGTCGAGCCGCACCTTGATGCGCACGCCGTCGATCTCGAAGCCGTTCTGGGACTCGATCTGCGGCCCCGGCGCGCCTTCGAGATAGGCGTATTCCAGGCCGTCGATCTGCGCCGGATCGGCGACCACGTACCAGCGCAGGTCGCTCTTGCCGTCGAGGCGCGGATCGACGATCAGCTCAAGCTTGCCGGCGAAGGTATTCACGTCGTCGGTCGTCGTGGCCGCGATGGTGGCCAGCAGCTTTTCCGCCTCGGTCTCCCGCGCGGCGGGAACCAACAGGTACTTCGGGGTAACGTTGATCAGCGTGCCCGAAAGACCCTTCTGCAGGCGCATGGCGAGCCGGGCATCAGACAGGGTAGCGGACAGGAGCTGCTGCGCAGTGGATGCCTTGTTGCCGTGGCTGGCGTGGAAGAGGGGCGCGCCATCCTCCATGGCCGGGCCGGCGCCGGCATTGGCCGTCAGCAGGTCCACCAGGAAACCGGCTTCGAACTCGGCCGCCGCCACGCCGAACCGGCGCGACAGGTCGGTGAAGGCGCCCAGGTCATCGTTCACCAGCGCCTGGCGGGTGATGCCGATGATCCGGCCGAAGGTGTCGACCTTGTACGACTCCTTGCTGTCCGCCATCGTGCCGGACTTGAACTCGCCGTGCTCGTTGACCTTCTCCAGCGTCGGAGCCTCCGAGAGCTGGATGCGGGTCTTCGCCCGGAAGTCGGGCGCGGTGGTCTGCCGCGCAAGCATCTTCACGCCGGCCGGCGCGGCGCCGTAAGCCTGCCGCAGCGTGCGGCCCACGGTGTCGCCCAGGATGATGGAGAAGTCCGACGTGGTGTGCAGGGCACGGGTAATCACGCTCGCGGCCGCCATGCCGGTGGTGGAGATGCCGCGCAGCCGTAGGATCTCGCGGCCCATCTCGGGCAGCGTCATCCCGGCATACTGGCGGGCCGGCTCGCTGAGCTGGTGCGACGGATTGACGCGGGTGTACAGCGCCTCGCCCATCCAGCCGGCGCGCACTTCGGGATTGTCGTGGTCGGTACCGACGCTGGCTCGCACGGTAGTGATCGGCGCCGCGCTACGCTCGCGCATGGCATCGAAGGCTGCCGCCCGCGCTTCTTCGGCGCTGGCGTTGCGGTCGATCAGGCCATCAGCGAAGGCCGCATCCAGGCCAGCGACGCGGGCGATGGAGCGGATCTCGGCGTTGACGGCCGCACGGGTGGTCACCGGCGCCGGATCGGCGGCGGTCGTAAGGGTCTGGTCATCGGGCATCGGGTTGCTCCGCACGGAGGCGCCGGCATCGGCCGGCAGAGGAACGAAGGAGATTTCGCGGGGCGTCCACCGCACGGCGCGCTTGCTGCGCGTTCCGGTGGCGGGGTCGTTGGTTTCCTGCCACGCCTCCACCGAGTACCCGACCGAGACGTGACGGACGATGCCGTCCTTCACGTCCTGCCAGACGGGTTCCACCTCGGGGCGGCGGCTGAACTTCACGACGGCCCAGCCTTCGCCATCCGCAATCCCCGCATCGTCCACGACGCCGAGGATGCTGCGCACGCCGAACCGGGCGTGATCATCCAGCACCGAGGCGCCGCGCAGCCGCGCAAGGTCGACGTGAGCGGGGTCCAGGCTGAGGGTTTCGAGGAAGGGACCGGCCATGTCGCGTCGCTGGACGGCGGCGCCGGTCGACCACACGACGCGCACGGTGCGCGCCGCTTCATCGAGTGTCTTCGGCGCGGTGGACTGCCGCCGCACCAGAAGGTCAAGGGTGTCAGGCATCTTTGCCTTCCTCCTGTTCGGGTTCGACGGGGTCGGGGTGTTGCACCACCCCGACCCCGGAGCGCGGAGCGGCTGCGCGGGGAGAGGGAACCCCCAGCCGCTTCGCACGCGCTTCGTCTTCTGCCCGCAGCGCATCCACGCGCTCGGCATCCTCGCCAAGAGCGGCGACCACCTGGGACCGGCTCTTGAAGCCGGCTTCCACGGCGGCGGTCTCCGCCTGAATGTCCTTGAGGGGATCGACCCACTCCCAGGCCGGCGGGTTCCAGTCGCAGGCCAGCCACGCCCGGCGGTCGCGCTCGAAGGCGCCGGCCGGGATCTCCCCGCGCAGCACGCGCAGGGTGATGAAGCGGTCCCACAGGGGCCGGCACAACTGCGGCACCAGCACCGTCCATCGGAACACATCGACCTTGCGGCGGAACTCGACCAGGCCCGCCCGGATGCTCGAATAGTTCACACCCGACAGGTCGCCCGTGAGCTGTTCGTAGGTGATGCCAAGGCCCGCCGCGATGGCGCGAAGCTGCGTCCTCAGGAACTCGGTGGTTTCGCCGATCTCGGCGGGCTCGCTGAATTTGATGTCGAAGCCTGGAGGAAGAACCTTGAGGGTACCGGGCTCCAGGCCGGTTTCCAGGATGGAGCCGGAGCGGGTGCCCTCAAAGGCTTCAGCCGCCCCGGTGGCATCAACCAGAAATCCCGCCAGCAGCGCCGCCACTTTCTGCCGCACGAGCTGCGCGTCCTCGTACTCGTCCACCTCCTTGGCCTTCAGCAGGACGGAGGCAAGCCACGACAGGCCCCGCACCTGCCCCGGCTCCATCGCCTCGAACACATGAAGGATTTCGGAGGCCGGCACCCGCACGTGGTTCCAACTCAGTGGTGCCAGCATGTCGCCCGGCGCCGCCGGAAGCACGTGATAGGCGACCGGCCGGCCGTCGGCATCGAACTCGATACCCGACCGGATGTTCCCACCCTCGGCAAGGTCGCGGTGAAGGGTCCGGTCCACCTGATCTGCGGCGATCATCTGCACCCGCAGGTCACCCGTGCCGCTCATCCGCAGCCGAATGAAAGCCTCGCCATGCACTATCACACCGACTGTCGCCAGGCGCTGCACACCCGCCAGGTCGTGGCGGCCGGCGACGTCGATATCCGCCGCCGCGTCGGTGAAGGCGTCGTCCAGTCGCCGCCGCTCAGGCTCAGAAGGGTGCCGCGACTTCGGCCATATGCCGGTGCCCACCGCGTTCGCCGCATAGGTGTTCACGGCGTTGCGGATCACCGGGTTGTTCAGGTAGGCATGAACCGCCCGCTGGCTGACGGTGCCGGCGCCGGCCGTGACGGCGGCGTTCGCACTCGGCACCTGCCGCGCCCCGTCCCAGCGCCGGCCACCGGCAGCGGCATCCAGGGAGCGGCGGGAGATGAGGCGGGCAATTCGATTAAGCATCCCCATCGAGGTCCCCATCATCATAAGCAGGCGGCCTCAAGATTGCGGCGGCGGTTTCAGCGGCCATCTTCCGGTTGAGGCGCGCGGACTGTTGCCGGAAGTCAAAGCCCCGCATTCTGGCGAGCTTCTTGTCCACTTCGGCAAAGAGGAGCGTCACATTGAAGATGATCATCCCGTTCATCGCGTAGGGGATATGCTCCAACGGATCCTTCGTAGAAAGAGGCTCTTCGCCAGGGCGAATGACGATGTACCAGGGCCTCGTCAAGTCTCGCTGGAAGTATTCCGGCGTTGCCAGCCGCAGAGAATCACAAATGGCTTGCTTAAGCTCGTGGTCGGTCCCGTAGGGGAGCTTCCCTTCCATCATCAGAATGCGGGCAACTGAGAAGGTAAAGCTGTTGACGATATTCGCGGCCGTTCCGTAATCCTTCAGCAGCTTTACGACACGATCCATGAGGACGAGCGCATAGACGTCAACGAGACAGAACTCTCGCGCCCGTCCGCGTCCGGGGTTGGCGGATGCCAGCTCCAGGTTGCTCTTGTTGAGCAGGTTCGGTAGCGACATGGTCTTGAGATCACCCGCATGGCAAAGCTCAGAGGGCGAGAACCGTTGTCCGTCCAGGAACTGGACGATCTCGGTAGCGGCTTGGCTGGCGATTAGTTCAGTAGACATACCTTACTTTCTCCCGCTGGCTCCGGCTGGTCAAGAAGAAAGTATGCGAACTGAACTTCAGCGTCGAGAGTCGGTCGGCGGCTCCAGCATCTCCGTGAGCATCGACTCAAGGTTGCCCCGGACTTGAAGACGCTCCCGTTCCGCAAAGAGGGTTTCGGCCATCCGCAGCAGGTGCTGGCGACCGAGCAGGTCGGAGTGGTCGCGCAGCAGCCGTGCGAGCGTGCGCAGGGCGGCGTCGATGGACTCAGCCGTCACGGCGGGCGGCGGTCCCGGCGGCCTGGATCCGGGCAGCCGCAAGTTGACGGAAGGGATCGGATGTGAGGGCATGGCTGGGCTCCTGTGGTGTGCAAGTCGGCGACCGCCATGGGTGCGGCTTCGTCGCCGCTTGGCTGTCAGGCGCCGCCTCATCCGCCCTTGCCGGGTTCAGCGTCGGCGATTCCTGTCCGCCACTCCCGGATACGCTCATGCGGATCAAGGTGCCGCGACATGAAGGTGTCCCCCGCCACCTCATCCCGGTCCATCTGCGCGCCTGCCTCGACAACGCGAAGGATGCTATATGCGGCCCGTTCAACACGGCGGAACCGCTCTTCAATACTGTGCCGCACGTCTGCCGGCACGCAGGGGCCGTACAGGTGCGAGACAATCATGTCCACTTCGTGGAACATGACGACCAGTTGCGCCAGGGCGCCACCAAGGCTTCCAGCGCGGCCGTCAAGGACTCGTTTCCGCAGAGCGTTTTCGCAGTCCAACAAGTGGGCTTCCACGATCTCAAGCCGGGAATGGTCCGGCGAGTGCTGCTTGAGGCGGTCCCGCTCTTCTATGACGCGGTTTACCTCATTGTTGATCCGTGCCAGCTCGCGGCCGTCGCGCAAGACGGGACAGTTGCCTTGTTCCATCATCGCCCCCTCCCCTCACAGGCGATAGCCGAGGTCGCGCCAGAGCGCGAGCCGTTCGGTCATCTCGGAGTGGTACGCCTGGAACAAGGCCGCCTTGGCCTCCCGCATCAGCTCAAGCGCCTTGCGCTTCTGGTCTGCCGCGGGGCCGCCGCGCGGGTAGGTGCGGTCCACCACGTCGCACAGCGTGCCGAGCTTGATATAGGCCGCGTCGAGGGCCTTCTCGGTCTTCGTGTCAGGCCATTCCGCCGGCGGGCGGAAGGTGGTAGAGGTACGGGTAGCCATGCCTCGTGCTCCATGCTCACGGGGTTTCGGTTAGGCCGGGCCGGGTGTTCCAGCACCCTGTCCGGCCGATTGCATTTTTATCACAACATAGTTAACATTCTGACGTCAAGAGAAATCACAACATGGTGGTGATACGTGTTTCCCATCCAGTGCCGCATGGCCCGCACCGCCCTGTCTTGGGGCGTCCGGGATCTAGCTGCGGCAGCCAGCGTCTCTACGCAGACGGTCGCCCGCTTCGAGCGTGGCGAAGCCCTCAAGGACTCCACCGTTGCCACCCTCCGCGCCACCCTCGAAGCTGCGGGAGTAATCTTCATTCCCGAGAACGGGGACGGCCCAGGTGTCCGACTGAAGGGGCGGAAAAATGATTGAGGACGCTACTTCATGGGTGCAGCTCCACTCAGATGAGCTGATCATTAATTTGATGGTTGCTGCCGTTGTATTCGCGGCCACCCTGAGTTGGCGTTTAACAAGAAAGATATATTTTGTCTCAAAGAGCGGATATAAAAAGTTCAGAAGGATGATTTACAATGAATTTGTCTTATCTGTAAGAAAGATAATATTGCATGATGAATGGCTTGATCATATAAGATTTAAACACGATATTGCTTTTAAGATATCGGTTTTATACTCAATTGTTGTGGCCTGGGTTCTTTATCAAAGTCTCCTCCATTCTACGCTCAAGATGATCGTTATTGTCCTATTATCCGGAAGGTTCGGGTCGAATATCGGGCTTTTTATTAAGTATTCATGGTGGATGGACGGCGCGTTGCGCCTCCGCATAAGGCAAGGACGTAGGGCGCGAAGGCTGACGCCTACCGCCCCAGCCACGCGCTCTTGATCACCGTCGGTATGGCCGCGGGGGGCGGCGGAGCCTTCGGCGCATCTACGGCCTTCGGAGGCGCCGCCAGGGGCATTTCCGCCGTTGCCTGCTCCAACTCCCGCCACCTGTAGTCCGTCCATCGCTCTACCCCCAACGCCAGGGCGGCGGCCGTCGCGTAGACCCGGCAGTCGAGGGCCTCGTTGCGCGGGCGGGTCTTGACCCATTCCAGCCGGGCGAAGCCGGTGCGCGTGGTGCGCCGCATGAGCTGTTCCGCCGTGAGCATCTTGAAGAACTCCGGCCCGTGGTTCGGGAAGTGGCAGAAGCCGGGCTGCGGCCCACCATCTTCGTTGCGGGCCTGCCCAAGGCGGTCGTAGAGCTGGCGCTTCAGGATGGACACGCCCAGCGGCCATACCTTGGCGCCGCCGGGGATGCGCCGGCCGGCCACGTTCACGTCAACGGGGCTGGCAGTGCCGAGGGCGACGGTTGCGCGGTCGGAGCCCTTCACGGCCATAGCGCGCCGCCCGACGCGACGGACGAAGCCGTAAACCTCTTGCGTGGCAAAACCGGAGTCGACCGCCAGGCGCTCAACGCGAAGGGCGCCGCCGCCTTCCCGGTCGAAGGGCTCATCGAGGATCGCAGCCAGCGCGTTCCATACCTCAGGCCGCGAGGTGTCGCCATCAAGAACGCGGTAGTCCACCGACCACGTTTCCAGGCCCCTCCCCCAGGCGACCACTTCCAGCTCGATTCGGTCGCGCTGGATGTCGGCACCGGCGGTCAGCACCAGGCCGCCAGCGGGCACTGTTCCGATGCGATAGGGCTCCGTACGCTCGAACAGGCGCTGCCAGTCCGGCGCCTCGCCCCGCTCCTGCCACGTCTCGCCCAGCTTGGTGTTGACGAATACCTGAAGGCGCGACGGGCTATCCTTGCCTTTCACGAACTCGTCCGCCAGGTCACCCCACGAAAGCCAGCCGGGAGGGCTGTAGAGGCTCGACAGGTGGAAACCGGCGGTGCGGCCGTCGCCCTCGGTGTCGGCACGCCATTCCCCCGCCGCCAGCATCTCCGCCTTGGCGCTATTCGGCAGCAGGCAGCCGCAGTGCGGGCACCCATAGGCGGCGTCGAGCGGGTCCGCCTCGGACCACACGACATGCTTCCAGGCGAGTACCTGGAACGTCCTGCACTCCGGGCACGGCACCCAGAAGCGCCGCTGGTCGCTCTCCAGGTAGGCCGCTTCGATCCGCGACAGGCCCGCCACGGTCGGGGTGCTCGTCATGAGGATCTTCTTGCGCCGGCCGAAGGTGGCGGTGCGCTGAACCGCCAGGTCCACCGGATCGCCCTCCCCGTCCGCGTCCACCGGATAGCCGTCCACCTCGTCGAGGAACAGGTAGCGCACCGGCATTGAGCGCAGGCCGACGGCGGAGTTGCCGCCGGTGATCACCAGTACGCCGCCGGGGAATTCCTTCATGAGGGTGGTGTTGCCGCTGTCGCGGGCACGGGGATCGCGCACCAAGCCGCGCAGCGGCGGGCTCTCGACCAGCGGATCCACGCGCTGACGGCTCCAGCGCTTGGCACCCTCGACTGTCGGCTGCACGGCCATCACGGGGCCGGGGGCGTGGTGCATGATGAAGGCCAACCAGTTGTTGCCGGCCTCGGTCTTGCCGAGCTGCGCACCTGCCATAAACACGACACGCTCATAGGGGCTGTGGGGGCTAAGCGCGTCCATGATGGCGCGCAGGTATGGCGTGCGCGCGGTGCGCCAGCGGCCGGGCTCCGAGGATGCCTTGCCGGCGAGGATGCGGTGCCGGTCGGCCCACTCGCTGACGGACAGGCGCGGCTCCGGCCGCAGACCGCGGCGCCAGACCTGATCCGCCCATGCGGCCGTCGTCGTCATGCGTCCAACTCCATGGGGGTTTCCGCCAGCTCCTGCAGGTGGTCGCGCACCGCGTCTTCCAGGGTCGTCAGGATGGCGTGCTCGTCGAGCTGGAAGCGCGCTGCCAGTAGCGGCGCCGTGCGCACCGCCCAATTGGCCCAGGCGTCGCGCTCCATGCGGGCGCGAGCGAAGATGGCTGCCTCTGCCTCGGAGCGGTAGACCACCAGCCCCTTGTCGCGCTCCACCTGGAGGCGGGTGCGTTCGGCCTTCAGCGTCTCGTGCTCCGCCTTAACGGCGGCGAAGTCAGTGGGGCGGGCACCGCCAGCGGTGCGTTTGGCGGGGTCGGTGTTACCCTCGACCCACGCCAGCGCCTCCGCGAAGTTCAGCTTGCCGTCGTCGCGGACGGGCATCCCAGCGGCCACGTACTGCGACACGCGGCCCGGCGTCCGCCCGATCCGGCGGGCAAACTCTGACTTGGTCACCACCTCAGCCGCACTCGGCCCCATCTTAACCCCTCTCCATCCGCTGCACTTTACCGCCTAAACCATTATCTTTTAAGGCTTTAGGATGTTTTGATCTCTACCGCTAGCCAAATCCCGGGGACCTGCCACCCGTAATGTCCGGGGCGGGGAAGGACCCGAAGGCACCTGACGGCCCACCCCCCCCTCTTGAACCCTCGGCGGCGCTCCGTCTTGGTGGCGCTGGCCTTGATCCAAGCTGCTCTAGACTTGTTGCCCTTCCCCCCGAGGCGGCGGAGCAACCTCAGGAGGGTTCGGAGGGTTTGGATGGTAGTCGTTGCATACTCTCCGCGCCGAATTACTGAATTAAATCAACAAGATGAAAGGAAGGTCAGGATAGTTGGAGGGTTTACCCTAGGTGAAACATATTCCCGCGCAGGTCATTACGGGCAATAGGCGAAACCCTCCAACCCTCCTAACCCTCCTAACGCACTGAAATATAAGGAGGATAGTTACGGAGGGTCAGGAGGGTTTAGCCCTCGCGGCGGCGGCGGGTTCGGCGTGAGCCGCCGCCTGGAAGCCTTTGATTTGGCGCCAGAAACTGCCGCCGCCGCGCCGCCGGAGGAGGCGGGTTTGGTCGATCGACGGGTATGGTCATGACGACCACCCCTTGCAGGTGAAGGTGTTCGTGTGACACGTACCCCTTTGGGCGCATCCGCCCAAGGCATGAGGCTCGTCGACAGGTGTTGCCATGATGGCAACACCTCGCCCGCCAGCGCGGGCAAGGTGTCTGCATGATGAAGGCACCATGGTGGAGCGAAAGCCGCCGCCGCACGGCGCCGGCATCGCACCCCCAACTGTGGCCGTCGCCGGTTAGCCGGTGTGGCCGCAAGCCATTGATATGATTGGGGTGGGTAGTCTCGGGTTAGCGAGCGTAAGGCTTTGTAGGAACAAGGTTTCCCCAGTCCCACCCCATCCGCCATGCGTCTCCCCCCCCAATTTCCCGCCCCCACTCCCTCACGCCGCCTGGCTGCGGGTGTCGTTGGCGGCCGGGAGGGTCAGGGTTATGTCGCGGCGGTCCAGGTGGGCGCGGACGATCTGCAGGGCCTCGTCGGGCGTGCCGTGGCGGGTGCCGTCCAGGAGGTCGAGCGCCGGGCCGGCGGCGGTCAGCACATAGGCGCGGTCGCCCTGGCGATGCAGACGGCCGAGGGGGCGGCCGGCGGTGGTCAGGGTCCAGGTTTGCGGCATGACGGTCCTCCTCCGGGGTGGCGGCCTGCGGTGCCGCTCGGCGGCCGCAGCAGCAGCCTCTTCCCCGATCAACGCCTGAAGGCGCACCGTCGACGCACCCGGCGGAGGTCGCCTGCCCCTTATGGCGACGGATTGGGCTTGAAGTAGAAGGCCGAATGGCCGCGCAGGTTCTGGTCGACGATCAGCGCGTGATTGAGCGGCGGGAAGGCGCGCTGGCTGCAGTCCAGGCGCTCGCACAGGCGGCAGTTCACGCCGATGGGCACCGCAGCCTCGCGGTTGTCGAGCTGCAGGCCGTCGGCGTGAACCAGTTGCGCCGCGTGGTGGGCCTCGCAGCCAAGGGCCAGGGCGAAACGCTGCGGCGGCGAGCGGTGGCCGCCGCCGGTCTTGGTCACCGAGCGGGCAATGAAGAAATACAGGCTGCCGTCGGGCATTTCCGCCAGCTGGGTGTGCAGCACCCCGGGCATGGCGAAGGCGTCGTAGACGTTCCACAGCGGACAGGCGCCGCCGAAGCGGGCGAACTGCAGCGGCGTGGCGCTGAACCGCTTGGAGACGTTGCCGGCCTTGTCCACCCGGATGAGGAAGAACGGCACCCCGCGGGCATTGGGCCGCTGCAGGGTGGTCAGGCGGTGGCACACCTGCTCGAAACTGGCGTCGAAGCGGTGCTGCAGCAGTTCAATGTCGTAACGCAGCTTGCGCACCGCCTGGAAGAACTGGTCGTAGGGCAGCAGCACGGCGCCGGCGAAGTAGTTGACCAGCCCCACCCGCGCCAGCGACCGGCTCTCGTCGCTCGACAGGCCGGCATCGGAGATGATGCGGGCGAGCAGCGCGTCCAGCTCCAGCAGGCCGATCTTCGCCGCCAGATGGAAGGTGCGGGCCTGCGGCGGCAGCAGTTCCGACAGCAGCAGGCGGCGGTTGTGGTGGTCGAAGCGGCGGATGGCATGGCCCATCACCTCCACCGGCATGCGCTTGACGCGGACGTGATGCTCGCGCTGCAGATGCTCGGTGAGGCCGCGGCCGAGGTCGCCGGGGACCAGCCCGGCCCGCTGCCACAGGTCTTCGGCGGCGGCTTCCAGGTCGGGGAAGTGGTTCTCGTGGGCCTGGAAGAAGTCGCGCACCTCCTCGAGCGGGAAGGCCTTGGTCTGCAGCAGCTGCATCTTGTCGCGGTCGGCAACGCGCTCCGACAGCGCCCGGATGGCCTCCTGCGCCTCGTGGTAGGCGTCGTACAGCTCCAGCACCGCCTCGCCCAGGGCCGGGGCGACCGACGCCAGTTCGCGCACGTCGTGCTTCTTGATGTCGCTCAGGCGGAACAGCGGGTCGGAGAACACTTCCGTCAGCTGCCCCACCAGCCGCACCTCCTCGGTATCGGCGAAGGCCTGGATCTCGATGTCGAAGGCCTGGCTGAGCTTCAGCAGCATCTGCACCGTCACCGGACGGTGGTTGTTCTCGATCAGGTTGAAGTAGCTGGGGGAAAGGCCCAGGCGCTCGGCCATCTGGGCCTGCGTCAGGTCGAGATCGCGCCGCAGCCGGCGGATCTTGTGCCCCAGCATCACCTTGGACTCTTTTGCCATCCCTCGATCCTCTCGCCAGGCGGGACAGCATTACCGCACAAACACCCCCAACCGCAACGGGAGCGCCCCTGGTCGAGGGCGCTCCCGCGTCACGCTCACTTCTTACGCCTTACGGCAGATCCGGTAGCCTCACTCGGCGGCCGAGCGGGCTTCCTCCGCCACCATGCGGCGCATGACGTCGCCGGTGGCGATGATGCCGATGGCCTTGCCGCCTTCGGTCACCACCAGGTGGTGGATGCGCTTGCCGGTCATCACCGAGACGGCGTCAGTCAGCGTGACGCCGGCGTCGATGGTGTAGGGGTTGGGCGTCATCACCTCGCGCACCGGCAGGTTGCGCACCGTCTCCACCGGGCGGCCCTGACCGGCCAGCACCACGTCGGTGTGGGACACGATGCCGACCGGGTTGCCTTGGTCCGCCACCACCACGGCGGTGGTGTTGCGCGACAGCATCATGTGGGCGGCGGTGGCCACGGTGTCGGTGGGGGCCACGATGGACATGTCGCGCACCATGATGTCGCGCACCACGGCATCGTCGTTGGCCGCCGCCGAGGCCGCCACCGCGCCGCTGTCGACATCGTCGAGCGGGATCGACACCGGCAGGGTGCGCGGCAGGTCGTGGGCGCCGGTTTCCGGCAGGTGCGGGTGCGGCAGGGGCACCGGCTCCGACGCGCTGGCGCCGAGGCCGAATTCCTTGGCGCCGACCAGCACGCCCATGTTGCCGTGCGGATGCTTGTTTTCGTACATCAGCTGGTGGACGTGCGGGATCTCGTTCCAGGTGAAGCCGCGCGACAGGCAGGGGTCGATCAGGCCGTCGATGACCATCTGGTTGAAGGCGTAGCACTGGGCGTCGTTGGCGAAGTGCGAGCCCTGGACGCGCTTCTGACGCATCCACAGGTAGCGCAGGTCGACGGTCGCGTTGTAGCCGGTGGTGCCGGCGCAGACGACCACCATGCCGCCGGTGTCGCAGACGAACAGCGAGCTGGGGATGGTGGTCTCGCCCGGGTGTTCGAACACGATGCGGGGCTGCTTCTTCTCGCCCAGCACGTTCCAGATTTCCTGGCCGAACGCCCGCACGCCCTTCAGCCACTTGTTGTAGCCGGCGGTGTCCTTCCAGTGCGGCAGCATGCCCCAGTGGTCGAACTTGTTGCGGTTGATGCAGCCCTTGGCGCCCAGCTGCATGCAGTAGTCGAACTTGTCCTCGCCGGAGACGACGGCGATGGGGGTCGCGCCCTTGGCGCGGGCGATCTGGATGGCCATGGAGCCGAGGCCGCCGGCGCCGCCCCAGATGAGCGCCACGTCACCGGCCCGCAGGGCGTGCTCGTTCCAGCCGAGCAGCATGCGGTAGGCGGTGGCGCCCACCAGCATGTAGGCGGCAGCGCCTTCCCAGGTCAGGTGCTTGGGCTTGGGCACGCACTGGGTGCCCTTCACGCGGGTGAACTGCGCGAAGGAGCCGTAGTTGGTCTCGTAGCCCCAGATGCGGTAGGTGGGGGAGTACATCTGGTCGACGCCGGCCTGCACCGACGGGCACTCCGGGTCATAGGTGCCGCAATGCACCACCACCTCGTCGCCGACCTTCACGTTGGTGACCTTGGGGCCGACCTTGTAGACGATGCCCGAGGCGTCGGAGCCGCCGATGTGGAAGTCTTCCGGTTCGCCGGCCTTGTTGCGGGCGGCGATGACGTTGATCGGCACGCCGAGGCCGGCCCACACGTTGTTGTAGTTGATGCCGGCCGCCATGACGTAGACGAGCACGTCGTAGTCGCCGATCTCGGGGGTATCCACCACTTCGAGCTTGAAGGCGTCCTTCGGCTCGCCGAACCGCTCGGCGCGGATCAGCCAGGCATGCATCTTCGGCGGAACAACGCCGAGGGGCGGCATTTCACCAATGTCGTACAGTTCCTTGCTCACCGTGTGACCCTCCGTGTTGATGTGCCGTCATGTTGCAACACAGCATTTCACACAGCAAGGTCGCTTCATGTGAAAATTTGCAAACCTGAAAACTGAGTAAAGCCTCTCAGGCACATGTCGAAAATGTTGCAAAGCCGCGGCAGTGGCCGGGCCGGTGGGGCGGCTGTCAGCCCGCCTCCACCTTCGGCGGCAGCGGGAACAGGGTGGCGAGCCAGTCGGCTACCCCTCGGTCGCCGGTGATCGTCACCGCCCCTGCCCGCTCAAGCTCCGCCCAGGGCTGGCCGCCGTAGATGGCGGCCGCGAGCGATCGCGCCTCGCCGGTCAGCACCACATCGGCGGTCGCCAGGTCCTCGGCCGGCTGCAGGTCGAGGCCGTCGGGGCCGATGACGGCGAGATAGCTCTCCCGCCCCACCCGGAAGCCGACCCGACCGCTGCGGCCGGCGGCACGGGTGGCGGCGAACATGGTGCGCAGGCTCAGCACGAACGAGGCGGTGCTGAAGGGAGCCGTCGGATCATGCAGCGGCGACCGCACCGCCCAGCGGCCGAGCGCCTGGAAGATCGGCTCCGCCTCCAGCCCCCACGGCGTGAGGGCATAGACGCGCGTGGAGGCCGGCGGCGGCAGGGTGCGGCGCTCGACGACGCCCACCGCCTCCAGCCCCTCCAGCCGCTGGGTGAGCACGTTGGCGCTGATGCCGGGCAGCCCCGCCCGCAGGTCGCTGAACCGCTTGGGTCCGGTCATCAGCTCGCGCATCACCAGAAGCGCCCACCGCTCCCCCACCAGATCAAGCGCATGGGCGGCGGCGCAGGCGTCATCATAACGGCGGCGGAAGGCCGCGGCATCTTCGTTGGTTACTTTTTCTGACTTCATGGTTGTTTTTTGTAACTCACCGTGGCAGCCTGCTCAAGGTCAAACGGCACAGGAGGACACCATGCCGAGGATGATCTTCGTGAACCTGCCCGTCTCCGACCTGGGACGGGCCATATCATTCTACGAGGCGATGGGGGCAACCCTGAACCCCAAGTTCACCGATGACACCGCCGCCTGCATGGTTTTTTCCGAGGCCATCCACGTCATGCTGCTGACCGAGGCGAAATTCCGCACCTTCACGCCGAAGGCGGTCGCGGAGGCCCGCAGCAGCACCGAAGTCCTCGTCTGCCTGTCGGTCGACAGTCGGCAGATGGTCGACGACACCCTGGCCGCCACCGCAGCGGCCGGCGGCCGGGCCGATCCGGGGCCCAGGCAGGACTACGGCTTCATGTACATGCGCAGCGTCGAGGACCCCGACGGCCACATCTGGGAGATCCTGTGGATGGACCCGGCGGCCGCCGAAGCCGGCTGCCCCGAAGCAACCCACGCCTGACAGAGAGGATGCGGACGATGACCTACGTTGACGGGTTTGTGCTGGCCGTGCCCACGGCCAACAAGGAGGTCTACCGCCAGCATGCCGAGGCGGCGGCGGCGGTGTTTCGCGAGCATGGCGCCCTGAAGCTGGTGGAATGCTGGGGCGACGACGTGCCGGAGGGCAAGGTGACCTCCTTCCCCATGGCCGTGAAGCGCAACGACGACGAGACGGTGGTGTTCTCGTGGATCCTGTGGCCCTCGCGCGAGGTGCGCGATGCCGGGATCAAGAAGGTGATGGAAGACCCGCGCCTGCATCCCGACACCAACCCCATGCCGTTCGACGGCCAGCGGATGATCTATGGCGGCTTCGAAATGATTGTCGACGTCTGACGGTCCGCCGCCGTTTCCGCCGGCCTCCGCCGCCTCAGGCGCCGTGCCGGCGGGCATGGGCGCATACTTCCCGCGCCAGATCCCCCAGGTCCGCCTGCAGACGGTCGAAGCCGGCGTGCGGGGCAAGGGTCGTCAGGTCCATGTAGAGGGCCCGGTTGATCTCGATCTGCAGGCTGTGGCGGCCCTCCTGCGGGCGGCCGTGGCGGGCGACGATCCAGGCCCCCTGGTAGGGGTCGTTGATCGCCACCGAATATCCCAGGTCACGCAGCACCGTTGCCACCAGGGCGGTGAAGGCGGGCTCGCAGCTGCGCCCGCCGCGGTCGCCCAGGACCATGTCGGCGCGCCGGCAGCCGGGATCGGGCGACAGGGCATCGCCCACCGGCAGCATGGAATGGCAGTTCAGGTGCCAGACCCGGCGCCATCCCTCGCCGGCACGGCTCAGGGCCTGCTCCAGCGCCGTATGATAGGGACGCCAGCAGCGGTCGATGCGCCCCTGCACCTCCGCCACCGACAGCCGGCGGTCGTAGATCGGCGTGCCGTCGCCGAGGGTCCGGAAGACCAGCCCGATGCCGTGGCGGCTGTGACCGCCGGGGTCGACCCTCCCCGGCCATGGACCATCGAGCAGGTCGGGGTCGATGTCGGCGATATCGCGGTTGGGGTCGATGTAGGTGCGGGCGAAGCCGGCGGTGACGAGCCACGCCCCATGCTCCGGCGCCCGCGCGATCAGGCGGTCGACATGGCGATCCTCGCCGCCCTGCAACTGCCGGAGCGGCAGGGCGGGGCGGAAGTCAGCGGGGTAGTGGCGGCCGCTGTGGGGGCTGTCGAACACCACCGGCGCCGGTGTTGACGAGGCTACGGGCGGTCGGCAGTCGACCATGGCGACGTCGTCAGGCATCGTCCTCTCCCGCCTCGCCGGCCGGGTTGGCGCGGGTGGGCATCTTTTTGATGTGCGGCAGCAACTGGTCGCGGAAGATGTCGTGCAGGCGATGCAGCTCGACCACCGGACGCTCGTGCTGATCGACCCGGATGTCCCACAGCGGGTACTCCTCGGTGTCCATGATGTAGATGGTTGCCGACTGCTCGCCCTTGGTGTCGCCACCGCTCTCCACCCCCGCCTCCAGCGCCGCCAGGAAACGTTCGGCCAGCGGCAGGGCGCGGTCGGCCAGGAAGGCGGCGGCCATGGCCTCCAGCACGTGCGGCCCGGCAAGGCGATTGCCCTGCACGCTGAACCCCTCGCCCGCCAGCGATCCGGCCCAGTCGGGGCAGTCGGGGCCGGTCCAGGCGCTGGTGCGTCCGGCGGCGTCCACCACCGCCATCTGGCGGGTGGCGATGCGCGGATCGTCGCGGCACAGGCGCTCCACCACCTCCGCCGCCGTCAGCCCGGCCGCCAGATGCCGCAGCCCGTCGATGCCGAGGTAGGGGTTGAGCCGCGCCTGTGTCGCCACCGCCCCCAGCCCCGCCCGCGCATGGGTCAGCAGCTTGCCGACAGCCGGCATGGCGGTGGCGGCGGCAACCCCGATCTGGCCGGAGCGCGGACAGCGGGCGACGAGGGAAAAGGTCATGGCGGCGGCGTCCTCCTGGGTGGCTCTCCCCGGGCAACGCCACCCGGCGGGAGGCTGTTGCGCCGGTCGTCGTAGCCTCGATTCGGAGGAATCGACAGCGCCTTCACGGGACCGAGCGGTCAGGTGCATTACCCGCTCGACTACAAGGTGGAGCTGCCCTATCGCCACAAGCTCATGGCCATGCGCCAGCGCCGGCGGGAGGCAGCCGGGGCGGAGGCGCCGCTGTCCGCCGCCATGGCCGCGCCGGTCAAGACGGCCGCCGAATAACCCCGCTCAGCCGTCTTCCGCCGGCTTGCAACGGCCGCCCCAGCCCTGGGGCGGCCGTTGTTTTTTCCGCCCGGCGTCGGAGACCCTTACACCCTCTTTATGGCCGGCGCGCCGCCTTTACACGGGCTGCGGACGACGCCCCAAGGCGGCGCGCGAGAATGGCTAACTAACTGAAACAAAAAGGCCTTCCCTCCTCCCGGACGGTCCTTGCCAGCGTCCCTCACCCGGCGCCCGAGGGGCCGCCGTGCGAATAACACGCTTTTTATGGATCGGCGGACAAGGCCGCATGGCGGCTTTACGCGCCCTGGGGGCATGCTGCGAGACATGGAGAGCGGCGCAACGGCAACCCGGCCCGCTCGGCAACGGAAAGACACTCGCGAAGGAGTCCTCGGAATGACCAGCAAGGCCGCCATGACCGCTGATCCTGGTACCCAGATCGCGGCGCAGATTCCGGACCTGAAGCGCTACGCCCGGTCTCTTACCCGCACCGAAGACGACGCCAACGACCTGGTCCAGGACTGCGTCGAGCGGGCCATTCTGAAATGGCACCTCTACAAGACCGGCACCAACCTCCGCTCCTGGCTGTTCACCATGATGCGCAACGTGTTCATCAGCCAGAAGCGCCGCGAGGCCGTCGCCAGCCGCTACATGGCGCAGGCCGTCCACGACGATACCATGATCGCCCGCCCGAACCAGATGCACAGCGTCTACCTGAAGGAAACGGTCGAGGCCCTGGACGCGCTCTCCAGCCAGGAACGGGCCGCGGTGCAGATGCTGGGCATTGACGAGATGTCCCACCAGGACGCCGCCGCGCTGAACAACCTGCCGGTCGGCACCATGAAGTCCCGCCTCTCCCGCGGCCGCGCCAACCTGCGCACCGTTCTCCAGATGGCCGAGGGCGACCTGTAAGTATCCTGAGTGCTCCCTGTTCGAGACCCCCTCCCGGGGGAGGCCACCGTGCCTCCCCCGGCTTTTCTTGTGCCGGGCGCTGGTATCCCGGCACCACCACCTTCTCCCCTGCCGCAGTGTTGCCATTCCCGCTGGTGGCGGCGCGCTTTCAGCGGTAGTCTGGGCCGCAGCCGGCCGGCGCGGGGGCGCGCGGGGCAGCCGAGGGGGATACCTGACCATGATTCATCTGGCGAACATTCTGCTGGTGATGGCCGACACGGAAGCGGCGCGGACGCTGCACGCGGCCCTGGTGGCGGAGTCCTTTGCCGGCCCCCTGGTGACCTCCGGCGCCGAGGCCCTGGCCCAGGCCCGCGCCCTGCGTCCCGACGTGGTGGTGGTGGGCGAGCATCCCGCCGACATGACCTCGCTGGCCTGCGCCCGGACCCTCAAGGATCACCCCGAAACCGCCGACATTCCGGTGTTCCTCGTCGGTGCCGACTGGCCGGCGGAGGCCCTGCCGCTGCTGCAGCGGATCGGCGTTGATGACGTGCTGTCGTGGCCGTCGGAGCGGGCCGTGCTCGGGCCCCGCCTGCGGCCGCTGGTGCGCCTGTCCACCATGCGGGCGGAGCTGGAGCATCGCACCGCCGCCGCCGGCCGCTTCGGGCTCGCGGTGTCGGACCATGTCGATGCGCCGGCGGAACGACCGCAGATCCTGGTGGCCGGCACCGAGGCCGATCAGGCGCAGGTGCGCGCCGCCGCCGTTACGGACGCGGAACTGACCAGCGCCGCCACCCTCTATGAAGCTGACGACCTGATGGCGCGCCGCATCTTCGACTGCCTGGTGATCGGCGTCGACGGCAGCCCCGAGCCGGCGCTGGACATCTGCGCCCAGATCCGCCGCAACCCGCGCCTGTTCAACCTTCCCGTCATCCTGCTGCTGCCGACCGAGACGCCGGCGGACGTGGAGCGGGCCTATCTGCTCGGGGCCAGCCTGGTACTGCCGCGGCAGCCGAGTGCGGCGGCGCTGGAATGGGCGCTCGCCACCCTGGTGCGCCGGCAGCAGCGTCGCTGGGCGCTGCGCCGGGCCTTCGACCGCACCCGCTTGCCGGCGCTGCTGTCGGCCGACCTGCCGGAACTGTACACCCGCGACTTCCTGCTCGCCTACCTCAACGGCCGTATCGAGACCGCGCGCCGCCAGGGCAAGCCGCTGACCGTCATCCACTTCGCCTTCGGCGGCGTCGCCCGCATCGAGGAAGAGTTCGGCTCCGCCGCCGGCAATCACCTGCGCCAGCAACTCGGCCAGTGGATCACCAGCCTGGTGCGGGCGGAGGATCTGGCCGCCCACCTGGGCGGCGCCCGCTTCGCCGTCGCCCTGCCCGACACGCCGCTGGAGGAAGCGCAGATCGTCATGCACCGCATCGCCGGCGTGATCGGCTACACCGACTTCGCCGTTCAGGACGTATACCAGGTGGTGAAGGTCTGGCCCCACGTCGGCGCCGCCGCCTGGAGCGAGGCGGACACCGCCGCGTCCCTGCTGGAGCACGCGGAAGCCGCTGCCGACTAGCTCAAGGACGTCCGCCGAGGCCCCATGCGCATCACCATCGTCTTCGACACCGTCTGCCCGTGGTGCTTCATCGGCAAGCGCCGGCTGGAGCGGGCGCTGCGCAGCCGGCCGGAGGTGCGACCGGAATTCGGCTGGCAGCCGTTCCTGCTCAACCCCGAACTGCCGCCGGAGGGGACGGACCGCTCGCTGTACCTGGAGCGCAAGTTCGGCGGCCGCCAGCGGGTGGACCGCATGTATGACGCCCTGGTCGGGGCCGGGCGCATCGAGGGCATCGACTTCAGCTTCGACCGCATCCGCCGCACCCCCAACAGCCTGAACAGCCATCGCCTGATCCAGATGACCCCGGTGGGCGTGCAGCCGGCGCTGGTGGATGCCCTGTTCGTCGCCTACTTCACCTATGGCCGCGACATCGGCGACCCCTCCGAACTGGCCGCCATCGCCGGCGATCACGGTCTGGACGATGACGAGATCTACCGCCGCCTGATGACGGAATCCGGCGCCAATGCCGTCTACGCCGCCAACGCCCGCAGCCATCGCATGGGCATCAACGGCGTGCCGTGCTTCATCTTCAACGACCGCTTCAGCATGGCCGGCGCGCAGGAACTGGAAGTGCTGATGCGCATGGTCGACCTCGCCGCCGAAACCGACGCTCCGGCGCCGGTGAGCCAGGTTTGACCGCCTGCCGGGGCCGGATTCACCACCAAGACACCAAGACACAAAGGGGGCAGTGGCGCTTTGGCTACTGCCGGGGGCTGCTTGTGGCCGACGGGCGGCGGTTGGCGGCGGTTTCTCTACTAGTAGAAGCGCTTTTCCGACGCGGACGGCGCCGGTTCCGGCCGCCGGGCGCGCGCCGCTAGAGTCCTTTCATTGCTGGCTTAGCTGCCTTATGTTCCTGCGTTTCCCGTGTTTCACGGACCAAAAGCCTAGGACCATTGTCCTCTACCGCTCCGCTGGACATCTACTAGTAGACAAGGCCGTGAAACAGTGTGGAACACGGCAGCTTTCTGCCCTTTTCGGCGAGGGGGCGGCGCATCTTTTGGCGGCGTTGCTTTCCCGCGGGCGCCGACGCATCATCCGGCCACCTGATCCCGCCGCCGGAGCCGATCGTGACCAGCACCGTGGACACCACCCTGCTTGCCGCCCTGCTGGGGTTCGTGGAGGGGCTGACCGAGTTCATTCCCGTCTCCTCCACCGGCCATCTGGTGCTGCTGGTGGACCTGCTGAAGTTCCCCTCGCCGCCCGGCAAGACCTTTGAGGTGGTGATCCAGCTCGGCGCCATCCTGGCCGTCTGCCTGCTGTTCTGGCCGCGCCTGTGGCGGGCGGCGACGGGCATGTTCGTCTGCCCGCGCGAGCGCGCCTTCGTGCGCAACATCACCATCGCCTTCCTGCCGGCCATGGTGATCGGCGCCATCGCCTACCAGGGCATCAAGGCGCTGCTGGGGGCGCCGGTGGTGGTTGCGGTGGCCCTGATCCTGGGCGGTGTCGCCATCCTGCTCATCGAACGGGCGAGGAAAGTGCCGAAAGTCCATGCCGTGGAAGATTTTTCCTGGCGGCTGGCGCTGCGAATCGGGATCTTCCAGTGCCTCGCCATGGTGCCCGGCGTGTCCCGCTCCGGCGCCACCATCATGGGGTCGCTGCTGGTGGGGGTGGAGCGTCGGACGGCGGCGGAGTTCTCCTTCTTCCTCGCCATCCCCACCATGCTGGGGGCGACCGTCTATTCGCTGTACAAGGCCCGCGGCGACCTGGATTTCAGCGACATGAGCCTGATCGCGACGGGCTTCATCACCGCGTTTCTGACGGCGCTGGTGGTGATCAAGGTGGCGCTCGGCTTCATCAGCCGGCACGGCTTCGCGCCCTTCGCGTGGTACCGCATCGCCGTCGGCACCGTCATGCTGGTGCTGCTGCTGGGCGGTAACGCCGCCTGAGCACCGCCCCGACGCCCCGCATTTCTTGACGCGCCGCGCCGGGCTTGCCATCTTCGCCCGAACGAACCGGGACCAAGGCGGGCGACGCATGTACCTGTTGATCGACAACTACGACAGCTTCACCTACAACCTCTGGCACTACCTGGGCGAGCTGGGAGCCGAGGTGGAGGTGCGCCGCAACGACGCCCTGACCGCCGCCGAGGCGCTGGCCATGCAGCCGCAGGGGGTGATCCTGTCGCCCGGCCCGTGCGACCCCGACCGCGCCGGCGTCTGCCTGGGCCTGATCGCCGCCGCCGCCGAGACCCGGGTGCCGCTGTTCGGCGTCTGCCTCGGCCACCAGGCCATCGGCCAGGCCTTCGGCGGCACCGTGGTGCGGGCGCCGCAGCCCATGCACGGCAAGGTCTCCGACATCACCCACACCGCCGCCGGCGTGTTCGCCGGCCTGCCGAGCCCGTTCCGGGCCACCCGCTACCATTCGCTGGTGGTGCGCCGCGACGACCTGCCCGCCTGCCTGACCGTGACCGCCTGGACCGACGACGGCCTCATCATGGGCCTGCAGCATGCCGATCTGCCGATCCACGGTGTGCAGTTCCACCCGGAAAGCATTGAAAGCGAACACGGACACCGCCTGCTGCGCAA
The DNA here is from genome assembly GCF_039523075.1 of Caenispirillum bisanense. Classification (NCBI taxonomy): domain Bacteria; kingdom Pseudomonadati; phylum Pseudomonadota; class Alphaproteobacteria; order Rhodospirillales; family Novispirillaceae; genus Caenispirillum; species Caenispirillum bisanense. The sequence continues at coordinate 61,555 of NZ_BAAAEP010000002.1, read as the reverse complement.
CTTCCTGGAGGCCGCCGGCGGCACCCCGTCGCGGAAGGCCGCCTGATGTCCAGCGACCTCATGAAGGAGGTGATCGCCACCGTCGCCACCGGCGCCGCCCTGTCGGAGGCCGATGCCGAACGGGCGTTCGAGGTGATCATGTCCGGCGCCGCCACGCCCAGCCAGATCGGCGCCTTCCTCATGGCGCTGCGGGTGCGCGGCGAGACGGTGGAGGAAATCACCGGCGCCGCCCGCATCATGCGCGCCAAGGCCGCCCGCATGGAGGCCCCGGCCGGCGCCCTTGATACCTGCGGCACCGGCGGCGACAGCAGCGGCACCTTCAACATCTCCACCTGCGCCGCCATCGTCATCGCCGCCTGCGGCGTGCCGGTGGCCAAGCACGGCAACCGCGCCGCCAGTTCCAAGTCGGGCTCGGCCGACGTGCTGCAGGCGCTGGGCGTTGACCTGGACGCGCCGCACGAGCGGGTGGAACAGGCCATGCGCGAGGCCGGCATCGGCTTCATGATGGCGCCGCGCCACCATTCCGCCATGCGCCACGTCGGCCCGACGCGCACCGAGCTTGGCACCCGCACCATCTTCAACCTGCTCGGCCCGCTGGCCAATCCGGCGGAGGCGAAACGGCAGGTGCTCGGCGTCTTCGCGCACCGCTGGGTGGAGCCGGTGGCGCAGGTGCTCGGCCGCCTCGGCAGCGAACGGGCCTGGGTGGTGCACGGCTCCGACGGGCTCGACGAACTGACCACCACCGGCGCCTCCTTCGTGGCGGAGCTGAAGGACGGCCGCGTCACCTGCTTCGAGGTGACGCCGGAAGATGCCGGCCTGCGCCGCTGCGCCCCGGAAGACCTGAAGGGCGGCGATGCCGAAACCAACGCCGCCGCCATCCGCGACGTGCTGGCCGGCCGCCCCGGCGCCTACCGCGACATCGTGCTGCTGAACGCCGCTGCCGGGCTGGTGGTGAGCGACCGCGCCGCCGCCCTGCGCGACGGCGTGGCCCAGGCCGCCGCCGCCCTTGACACAGGCAAGGCCGCCGCCACCCTCGACCACATGATCCGCATCACCCGCGGCGAACCCCAGACGGAAACGGAGACCGCCGGTGTCTGACGTGCTGCAGAAGATCCTTGCCACCAAGCGCGAGGAGGTCGCCGCCCGCCGCGCCGCGGCGCCGCTGGCCGCCGTCGAGGCGCGGGCCGCCGAGCAGGCGCCGGCCGGCGCCTTTGCCGCCGCCCTCGACGGCAGCGTCGCCGCCGGCCGCCTCGCCCTCATCTGCGAGATCAAGAAGGCGTCGCCCTCCGCCGGGCTGATCCGGCCGGACTTCGATCCCGCCACCCTTGCCCGCGCCTACGAGGCCGGCGGCGCCTCCTGCCTGTCGGTGCTGACCGACGAGCAGTACTTCCAGGGCGCCGACAGCTTCGTCGCCGCCGCCCGCGATGCCTGCGGCCTGCCGGTGCTGCGCAAGGACTTCCTCATCGACCCCTATCAGGTGGCCGAGGCCCGCGCCATCGGCGCCGACTGCATCCTCATCATCATGGCCGCGCTGTCCGACGCCCAGGCCGCCGAACTGGAGGATGCCGCCGACCGCCACGGCCTCGACGTGCTGATCGAGGTGCATGACGAGGCGGAGATGGAGCGGGCGCTGACGGTGCTGCGCTCGCCGCTGCTAGGGGTCAACAACCGCAACCTCAAGACCCTCACCATCGACCTCGCGGTGACCGAGCGGCTGGCCGCCATGGTGCCCGAGGGCCGCGTGCTGGTGGCCGAGAGCGGCCTCAAGACCAACCGCGACCTCGCCCGCATGGTGGCTGCCGGCGCCCGCCGCTTCCTCATCGGCGAAAGTCTGATGAAGCAGCCGGACGTCGCCGCCGCCACCCGCGCCCTGCTGCAGCCGGTCGAGGCGTGAGCATGGGCGGCTTCACCCACTTCGACGCCGCCGGCAATGCCGTCATGGTCGACGTCTCCGACAAGGCGGAGACGGAGCGCGTGGCGGTCGCCCGCGGCCGCATCGAGATGCAGCCGGAAACCGCCCGGCTGATCGCCGACCACGGCGTCAAGAAGGGCGACGTGCTGGCGGTGGCGCAGCTGGCCGGCATCATGGGCGCCAAGCGCACGCCCGACCTCATCCCCCTCTGCCACCCGCTGGCCCTGACCAAGGTGACCGTCGACCTGGAGCTGGCCGGCGACGGCATCGACATCACCGCCACCTGCAAGCTCAAGGGCCGCACCGGCGTGGAGATGGAGGCGCTGACCGCCGTTTCCGTCGCCGCCCTGACGGTCTACGACATGTGCAAGGCGGTCGATCGCGGCATGCGCATCACCGACATCCGACTCGTCAGCAAGAGCGGCGGCAAATCCGGCGACTGGGCCGCGCCCTGATGGCCCTGCCGCGGCCGCCCGGGCTGCGGAGTCGCGCGGATTTTCAGGTTTTTCACTTGACGGCAGGGGACGAACCAAACTAGAACAACCAAAGATCGTTTCGTCTTTGTTCCCAGTCCCTTTCTGCAGCCGCCTGAGCCGGGAGTCTTGCCTCATGCTGACGAGGAAGCAGTACGAACTCTTGATGTTCATCGAGAAACGGCTGCGCGCCACCGGCGTCTCCCCCAGCTTCGACGAGATGAAGGATGCCCTCGACCTCAAGTCGAAGTCGGGCATCCACCGGCTGATCACCGGGCTTGAGGAACGCGGCTTCATCCGCCGCCTGCCCCACCGCGCCCGGGCGCTGGAAGTGCTGCGCCTGCCGGAGAACATCGGCGGCCCGCGCGCCGGCCTGGACGTCCCCGCCCCGCAGCCAGCGGCGCCGCAGCTGGCCCTGGCGGCGGCGACGGCGGAGGAGCCGCGCGGCTTCCAGCCCAACGTCATCCGCGGCCACTTCGCCCCGCTCCCCGGCACCGCCACCACCACGGCGGAAGCGGTGGATCTGCCGCTCTACGGCAAGATCGCCGCCGGCACGCCCATCGAGGCGCTGCGCGACACCACCACCACCGTGCCGGTGCCCGGCAGCCTGATCACCGGCGGCGAGCATTACGCCCTGACGGTGGAAGGGGACTCCATGATCGAAGCCGGCATCCTGGACGGCGACACGGTCATCATCCGCCGCTGCGAGACCGCCGAGAACGGCGCCATCGTCGTCGCCCTGGTGGACGCCCAGGAAGCGACGCTGAAGCGCCTGCGCCGCAAGGGCTCCTCCATCGCGCTGGAGCCGGCCAACGCCAAGTACGAAACCCGCGTCTTCGGCCCCGACCGGGTGCAGATCCAGGGCCGGCTGGTCGGCCTGCTGCGCCACTACTGAGGCCGCTCGGCACCGCTGTCTCCGGCGGCCTCCGTTCGCAGGCCGTCGCGATAGTGGCGGAAGGGTGACCACGGGCGGCCGCCCATGCTGGCCGCCACCGTCTCCACCCGCGGCTGCGGCCCGAGCCAGATGGCATGGGCGCCCTGGCGCCACAGGGCGCGGCGGTCGATGACCGCCAGGGCGTGGTCGCACCAGCGGGTGACGCTGATGCTGGCGACGATGACGTCGGCGGCCCAGCAATCCTCCGGCAGCGCCGCCGGGTCGCGCACCAGGGCGGTGGCCAGGCCGCGCGCCCGGTAGATGCAGCCGGCGGCATCGCAGGCCAGGTGCGGCGGGCTTTCGAGGGTGAAGGGCACCGCCGGGCCGGTGGCGCCGCCGCTCTTCGGCCACGGCACCGGGTCGAGGGCGCCGAACCGTTCCTGCCACAGGTCGCGGGCAAAGCCGTCGGAGCGGCCGGGGGAGAGGATCAGCCCGCCGCCCGGGCCGCGCACCGCCATCACCGATCCCTCGTCGTTCACCAGGATGTCCGGCCCCGGCCACCACCAGGCGCTGGAGAAGGCCACCGCCGCCGCCACCAGTCCGGCCAGCCGCCACGGTCGCCGCCACAGACACAGCCACAGGCCGCCGAGGGCCACTCCGGCCAGACCCCAGGCGGGCAGCGGCGGCACCTGCCGGGTGGCGCCGGGCCAGGCGGCCACCGTCTCCGCCACCCAGGAAACCGCCGCCAGCCCCTGCCCCATCGCCCACAGCGGCACTCCCTCCAGCCCCAGCGGCATGGCGAGCAGGCCGACGATCCCCGCCGGCATGACCACCGCGCTCACCACCGGCATGGCGGCCAGATTGGCGGCCAGGGAATGCACCGCGACGGTGTTGAAGTGATAGGCGGCAAACGGCGCCGTCGCCAGCGAGGCGAGAACCGTCGAAGCCATCAGCCCGTCGACGTAGACCGCCGCCGTGCGCAGCCAGCGCCGCCCTGCCCGGCCGCGACTGCGCCACGCCGACAGGCGCGGCGCCAGCAGCTCGTACCCGGCCACCAGCGCCGTGACGGCGGCGAAGGACATCTGGAAGCTCGGCCCGACCAGCACCTCCGGCTGGGTCAGCAGCACGGCCAGGGCCGCCCACGCCAGGGTGCGCAGCGAGATGGCAGTGCGGTCCACCAGCACCGCCGTCAGCACGATGGCGGTCATGATGAAGGCGCGCTGGCTCGGCACCGCCGCGCCGGACAGCACCACATAGAACGCCGCCGCCAGCAGCGCGCCGGCCGCGGTCAGCTTCTTCACGTCCCAGCGCAGCGCCACTGCCGGTACCATGGCCAGCAGCGCCCGCACGCCGACGAACACCAGCCCGGCCGCCAGGGTCATGTGCAGGCCGGAGATGGACAGCAGGTGCGCCAGACCGGAGTCGCGGTAGGCCTGCAGGGTCGCCTCGGGGATGGCGGCGCGGGCGCCGGTGACCAGGGCGGCGGCGATGTCTCCCTCCGGGCCGGGAATGGCGGCCCCCAGCCGCGCCGCCACCGCCGCCCGCAGGCGCTGCACCGCCGCCGCCACGTCGCCGCCTTCGGCCGGGGCCAGAATCTCCGCCGGTGCGACCGTGTACCCCACCGCCCCCAGCCGGTCGAACCACGCCTGCCGCGGGAAGTTGAAGCCGCCCGGCGCGCTGGGGGCCGGCGGCGGCATCAGCACCGCCCGCAGCCGCACCGTTTCGCCCGCCTCCGGCACCGGCCCGGCGCCGCGCAGGGTCACCCGCACCGTGGCCGGCAGCCGCGCCGGCGACAGACGCTCCACCGACACCGGCGCGACCGTCAGCCGCAGGCCGTTGCCCTTGTCCTCCACCAGCCGCACGGTGCCAGTCACCGCGACCGGCCCCAGCTGCTGCGACAGCACCGGCGCCGCCACCAGATGGCTGCGCAGTTGTGCCGCCGCGAATCCCCCCGTCACCGCCACCAGGCCGAGCAGCAGCGCCACCGCCGCGGGTGCCCGGCGCCATGCTGCGGCGACGGCGGCCAGTGTTAAGATCAGTGCCGCAAATCCCACCCATGCGGGTGGCTCATGAAAGAGGGCGAAATAACCCCCCACGCCGCTTCCGAAGGCCACCGGCAGCCACAGCACCCAGCGCTCGCGATCGGCCGCCAGATCGTTCAGCGGAGATGGCAAAAAGGCACGCCAAGGCGTTGCCAGATCGCGGATTTTCCGTTTATCTGGAAGGGCTGAGGCGGCCCCGTCCGGCCGCAGCGGAAGATACTCCGTCGCCTCCACCAGATTCCTCATGCTGCAAGCGCGCACGGAGTATGATACAAGGACGCGCGCCTGACAGAAACCGTCCGCTTCCCCCGGCGGTGCGGGTCGGATCCGCCAACTCTAAAGAATAGGCCAGAAGCGAGTTCATGACGGTCGTAACGCGATTCGCCCCGTCCCCCACGGGGTACCTGCACATCGGCGGCGCGCGCACCGCGCTGTTCAACTGGCTGTATGCCCGCCACACCGGCGGCAAGTTCCTGCTGCGCATCGAAGACACCGACCGCGCCCGCTCCACCGACGATGCCACCGCCAAGATCTTCCAGGGCCTGGAGTGGCTGGGGCTGGATTGGGACGAGGAGCCGGTGCACCAGTTCGCCCGCGCGCCCCGCCATGCCGAAGTCGCCCGCCAGCTGCTGGCCGAGGGCAAGGCCTACTACTGCTATGCCTCGCCGGAGGAACTGGACGAGATGCGCGCCGCGCAGCGCGCCGCCGGTCAGCCGATCCGCTATGACGGCCGCTGGCGCGACCGCGACCCGGCCGAGGCGCCGGCCGGCGTGCCGGGCGTCATCCGCCTGAAGATGCCGCAGGACGGGTCCACCGTCATCCCCGACATGGTGCAGGGCGAGGTTCACGTCGCCAACAGCCAGCTGGACGACATGGTGCTGCTGCGTGCCGACGGCACGCCCACCTACATGCTGTCGGTGGTGGTCGACGACCACGACATGGGCATCACCCACATCATCCGCGGCGACGACCACCTGACCAACACCTTCCGCCAGTACCAGCTGTACCAGGCCATGGGCTGGCAGGCGCCGCAGTTCGCCCACATCCCGCTCATCCACGGCTCCGACGGCGCCAAGCTGTCCAAGCGCCATGGGGCGCTGGGGGTCGAAGCCTACCGCGACATGGGCATCCTGCCCGAAGCCATGCGCAACTACCTGCTGCGCCTCGGCTGGGGCCACGGCGACGACGAGATCATTCCGACCGACAAGGCCGTCGAGTGGTTCGACATCGTCGACGTCGGCCGCTCGCCGTCGCGCATGGACATGGACAAGCTGCACAACCTCAACGGCCACTACATCCGCGAGGCGGACGACGACCGCCTGACCGCCCTGGTGGCCGAGTTCCTGGCGGAAAACCACGGCCTGACGCTGGACGAGGCGGCCCGCGGCATGCTGCGGCGGGCCATGAAGGACCTCAAGCCGCGCGCCAAGACCCTGGTAGAAATGGCCGACGGCGCCGCCTTCCTGTTCCGCGCGCGGCCGCTGCCGGTGGACGAGAAGGCCGCCAAGATCCTGGCCGACGGCGGGCGCGCCATGCTGCGCGCCATGCTGCCGGCCCTCGAAACGCTGGAGTGGACGACCGCCGCCCTGGAAGAGCACGCCCGTCAGGCCGCCGAGGCCGCCGGCGTCAAGCTCGGCAAGGTCGCCCAGCCGCTGCGAGCCGCGCTGTCCGGCTCCACCGTCTCGCCGCCGATCTTCGAAGTGATGGAGATCCTGGGGCGCGACGCTTCCCTGGCCCGCATCCGCGATGCCGTGGACCAAGACGCACAGTAAAGAAAAAAGGCCGTCAAAAACGGTGACAGCCCGAAAGTTTCAGGGAAAATCTTCGAACGGAGAACAAGATGACTGATGCCGGCAAGAAAAACACGGTCACGGTAACGGACAACAAGAACGGGAAGACCTTTGACTTCCCGATCATGGGAGGTTCCACCGGGCCGGATGTCGTCGACATTCGCAAGTTCTATGCCGACACCGGCATGTTCACCTACGACCCGGGCTTCACCTCCACCGGTTCGTGCGAATCGAAGATCACCTACATCGACGGCGACAACGGCATCCTGCTGCACCGCGGCTATGCCATCGAAGACCTCGCCGAGAACTGCGATTTCATGGAAGTCGCCTACCTGCTGCTGAAGGGCGAACTGCCGAACGAGCAGCAGAAGACCAAGTTCGAGTTCGACATCACGCACCACACCATGGTGCATGAGCAGCTGACCAAGTTCTACTCCGGCTTCCGCCGCGACGCCCACCCGATGGCCGTCATGTGCGGCGTCGTCGGCGCCCTGTCGGCGTTCTACCACGACTCGCTGGACATCAACGACCCGCACCACCGCATGGTGGCCAGCTACCGCCTGATCGCCAAGATGCCGACCATCGCGGCCTGGGCGTACAAGTACTCGGTCGGCCAGCCGTTCATGTACCCGAAGAACGACCTGCGCTATGCCGCTGATTTCCTGCGCCTGATGTTCGCCACGCCGTGCGATGACTGGGTCGAGAACCCGGTCCTGTCGCGCGCCATGGACCGCATCCTGATCCTGCACGCCGACCACGAGCAGAACGCCTCGACCTCCACCGTCCGTCTGGCCGGTTCGTCGGGCGCCAACCCGTTCGCCTGCATCGCCGCCGGCATCGCCTCGCTGTGGGGGCCGGCCCATGGCGGCGCCAACGAAGCCGTGCTGAAGATGCTGACCGAGATCGGCGACAAGAAGAACATCCCCGAGTTCGTGAAGCGCGCCAAGGACAAGAACGATCCGTTCCGCCTGATGGGCTTCGGTCACCGCGTCTACAAGAACTACGACCCGCGCGCCAAGATCATGGCCAAGACCTGCCATGAAGTGCTTGAGGTGCTGGGCGTGAAGGACGAGCCGCTTCTCGAAATCGCCATGGAGCTGGAGAAGATCGCGCTCGAAGACGAATACTTCGTCGAGAAGAAGCTGTACCCGAACGTCGACTTCTACTCGGGCATCATCTTCCGCGCCATGGGCATTCCGGTGAGCATGTTCACCTGCCTGTTCGCCCTCGCCCGCACCACCGGCTGGATCGCCCAGTGGAACGAGATGATCGAGGACCCGCACCAGAAGATCGGCCGTCCGCGCCAGCTGTACACCGGCCACACGAAGCGCGACTTCGTGCCGATGAGCAGCCGCTGATCGACCACGGATCTGCTGATGTGACGACGACGGCGCAGGGGCTAAGGCTCCTGCGCCGTTTTCTTGTTCGGGCGGGGGTTTGGGCCACCAAGACACCAAGTACGCCAAGAGGTTGTGCTGACGGTGCCGCGGTGCGTTGGGCCTCGGGGGCTTTTTAACCACCAAGGCACAAAGGCACCAAGAGGCTGTGCTGACGGCCGGGCCGCGCGCTGATCCGCTCGTGGAGGGAGCGTGAGGGAGGCTCGCCTCCCTCACAATCATTCACGCGCAGCGGGAAGGCTTGGTGTCTTGGTGCCTTGCTGAGGTGCCGCCAGGGGGCTTTTGAACCACGAAGGCACAAAGGCACCAAGAGGTCGTGCTGACGGCGAGGCCACGCGCTGATCAACTCCCGGAGGGAGCGTGAGGGAGGCTCGCCTCCCTCACAATCATTCCCGCGAAGCGGGAAGGCTTGGTGCCTTGGTGCCTTGCTGAGGTGCCGCCGGCGCGATGTTGAACCACCAAGACACGAAGGCAAAGAGGCCGTGCTGACGGACGGGCCGCGCGCCGATCTACTCGTGGAGGGAGTGTGAGGGAGGCGAGCCTCCCTCACACTCATTCCCGCGCAGCGGGAAGGCTTGGTGTCTTGGTGGTTCAAAAAACCCACCGCCACCGCCGCCCCCGGATCACACCTCCACCACGTCCAGCACGCCGGGGGTGTTGCGCAGCGCGCCGATGGTTTGGGCGGAGAGCTGGAAGGTGCGATTGAACTCCACCTCCACCGAATGGTCGTCCAGTTCCGCCACCAGGACGATGCGGCCGTTGCCGGGGCCGTCGCGGCTGATGATCTGCTTCAGGCGCTCCACCGGCTCGGGGTCGACGAGGTGGACCATGATCTTCTTGGCGGAGCGCGCTGCCACTTCCTCCAGGTCTTCCACCGCCTTGGCGCCCAGGCGCACCTGTTCGCCGTCGAGGCGCGCGTCCATGGTCACCAGCACCGGCTTGCCGCTTTCCAGCAGCTCGCGCGAGGCCTTCAGCACCTCGGAGAAGAACATGGCCTCGAAGGTGCCGCCGGCGTCGGACAGGGTGACGAAGGCATAGCGGCTGCCGTTCTTGCCCACCCGCTCCTTCCGGCCGCCGACCGAGCCGGCCATCTTCACCGGGTTGGCGCCGCCGTTCTTGAGGTAGGTCACCAGGTCCGACGACTTCACCACCGACAGGCGCTTCAGCGTGCGGTCGAAGGTGTCGAGCGGGTGCGCCGACAGGTAGAAGCCGATGGCGCCCAGTTCGTTCTCCAGCTTTTCCATGGAGGTCCAGTCGGGCACCTTGGGCAGCACCAGCGGCGGCGCTCCCTGCGCTCCACCGCCGAACAGGCTCACCTGGCTCGACGCCCGTTCCTCGGCCGCCGCCTGGGCGTGGCGCATGATGGTCTCGATGGCGGCGAAGGTCTGGCCGCGGTTGCGGTTGAGGCAGTCCAGCGCCCCGGCCCGCACCAGGTTTTCCAGCAGCCGCTTGTTCACCGCCTTGGTGTCCAGGCGGCGGGCGAAGTCGGCCAGATCCTTGAACGGGCCGTTGCGGCGGCGTTCCTCGACGATCACCTCCATGGCCTGGGCGCCGACGTTCTTGATGGCGGCCAGGGCATAGCGCACCGCGCCCTTCTCCACCGCGAACAGCACCTCCGACCGGTTGATGTCGGGCGGCAGCAGCTCGATCTTCAGACGCCCCAGCTCGGCCTTGAAGCTTTCCAGCTTCTCGGTGTTGTGCATGTCGTAGGTCATGGTGGCGGCCATGAACTCGACCGGATAGTTGGCCTTCAGGTAGGCGGTCTGATAGGCGACAAGGGCATAGGCGGCGGCGTGCGACTTGTTGAAGCCGTAGCCGGCGAACTTGGCGATGGTGTCGAAGATCTCCGACGCCTTCTCGCGGGCGATGCCGCGGGCCTCGGCGCCGTCGCAGAACATGGCCCGCTGCTGGTCCATCTCCTCCTTGATCTTCTTGCCCATGGCGCGGCGCAGCAGGTCGGCGCCGCCGAGGGAGTAGCCGGCCAGCACCTGGGCGGCCTGCATCACCTGTTCCTGGTAGATCATGATCCCGTAGGTTTCCTTCAGGATCGGCTCCAGGTCGGGGTGCATGTACTCCACCACCTCCTCGCCCTGCTTGCGGCGGATGTAGGAGGGGATGTTGTCCATGGGGCCGGGGCGGTAGAGCGCCACCACGGCGATGATGTCTTCCAGGCAGTCGGGCTTCAGCTTGGTCAGCACGTCGCGCATGCCCGTGCTTTCCAGCTGGAACACGCCGGCCGTCTCGCCGCGCGCCAGGATCTGGTAGGACTTGGGCTCGTCCAGCGGCAGGGCGGAGATGTCGAGGTTCGTCCCGTGCTGTTCGCGCACGTGCTTCACGGCGGTGTTGATGACCGTCAGGGTCTTGAGGCCGAGGAAGTCGAACTTCACCAGCCCCGCCTGCTCCACCCACTTCATGTTGAACTGGGTGACCGGCATGTCGGAGTGCGGATCGCGGTAGAGCGGCACCAGCTCGTCCAGCGGCCGGTCGCCGATCACCACGCCGGCGGCATGGGTGGAGGCGTGGGAATACAGCCCCTCCAGCTTCAGCGCCAGGTTCAGCATGTTGCCGACCTGCGGGTCGCTGTCGCGCAGGTCGGCCAGCTGCGGTTCCTGCTCCAGCGCCTGGGCCAGCGTCACCGGGTTGGCCGGGTTGTTGGGGATCATCTTGCAGATCTTGTCGACGTAGCCGAGCGGCATCTCCAGCACGCGGCCGACCGAGCGCACCACGGCGCGGGCCTGCAGCTTGCCGAAGGTGATGATCTGCGCCACGCGGTCGCGGCCGTATTCCTTCTGCACGTAACGGATCACCTCTTCGCGGCGGTCCTGGCAGAAGTCGATGTCGAAGTCGGGCATGCTGACGCGCTCGGGGTTCAGGAACCGCTCGAACAGCAGCTGGAAGCGCAAGGGGTCGAGGTCGGTGATCGTCAGCACCCAGGCGACCAGCGAGCCGGCGCCCGAGCCGCGGCCCGGCCCGACGGGGATGTCGTGGTCCTTGGCCCACTGGATGAAATCGGCCACGATCATGAAGTAGCCGGGGAACCCCATCTTGATGATGACGTTCAGCTCGAACTCCAGCCGCTCCCAGTAAGGCTTTGCGACGGCGGTTTTTTCCTCATCCGTCATGCCCGGCGTGAAGACGTGGACGTGCAGGCGCTTGCGCAGGCCTTCCTCGGCCAGCTCGCGCAGCGCCTCGTCCTCGGTGCGGTCGCCCGCCTTGGGGCTGCGCGGCAGGATGGGCTTGCGCTTTTCCACCATGACGGCGCAGCGCCTGGCGATGACGAGCGTGTTGTCCGCCGCTTCCGGCAGGTCCTTGAACAGCTCCCGCATCTCCGCCGGGCTCTTGAAATAGTGCTCCGGCGTCAGGCGGCGGCGGTTGGTGTGGGACAGGAAGCTCTTTTCCGCCATGCAGATGAGGGCGTCGTGCGCCTCGTACATCTCGCGCTTGGGGAAGAAGCACTCGTTGGTCGCCACCAGCGGCAGGTCGAGCTTGTAGGCGAGGTCGATGAAGCCGGGTTCGGTCAGGTCTTCCCGCTCCATGCCGTGGCGCTGGATCTCGACATAGAGGCGGCCGGGGAAGATCTCGGCCAGGGTGCGCAGGCAGGTCTCGGCGTGTTCGGTCTGGCCGTCGAGCAGCATGCGGCCGACCGGGCCCAGCGGCCCGCCGGTCAGGCAGATGAGGCCGTCGCCGTGGGCGCGCAGGGCGTCCAGGCCCACCTGCGGCGCCTCCACCCCCTCCGTCTCCAGGAAGGCCTTGGAGACGATCTTCAGCAGGTTCTGGTAGCCGTCCGGGTTCTGCGCCAGCAGCACCAGCTCGTCCGGGTCGGGCTGGCGGACCTCGCGGGCGCCGAAGCCGTTGCCCTGCTCCGCCTTGCGCCGCAGGGCGACCTGGCAGCCGATCACCGGCTGCACTCCGGCATCGGCGCAGCCGACTGAAAACTCCAGGCCGCCGAAGATGTTGCGGCTGTCGGTGATGGCGACCGCCGGCATGCCCATCTCCTTGCAGAGCTTGGGCAGCGCCTTGGTCGAGATGGCGCCCTCCGACATGGAATAGGCGGTGTGGACGCGCAGGTGGACGAAGCTGGCGGCGGCGGCGATGGCGGTGTCGGTCATGATGGAGCGACCATAGCAGAGGATGCGGCTGCGGCGGGAGGGGGCTTCGCGGCCTTTCCACCCGCCGTCAAAAACGGAATTTCCGATTAATTTTGTGGGAGATCCAGGTTGGACGCGATCACGTATCCAGGCGGATAGTCACTAATCCCATTTCCAAGGCCGAAGGGCCCGCCGGAGGACCGTCCATGACCATTGCCAGCGCCGCGTCGCCTGCGGCACCCGGAGCGGAGGCAAGCCGCCGCTCCCTCTCCATCGCCGGCCGCCAGATCATCGCCTTTTCCGTCGTGCTGCTGCTGATGGTGGCGCTGACCGCCATCGCCGCCGTCCAGGTGAACAAGATTAGCGCCAGCCTGACCGAGATCAGCGACGTCAACGGCGTCAAGCAGCGCTTCGCCATCAACTTCCGTGGCAGCGTCCACGACCGCGCCATCGCCCTGCGCGACGTCGTGCTGGTGGAGGATGCGGAACTGCCGGCGGTGCTGGCCGACATCGACCGGCTGGCCGCGTTCTATCAGGAGGCGGCGACGGCGCTGGATGCCATGTTCGCGTCCATGGACGTGCCGGCGGAGGAACGCGCCCTGCTGGCCGCCATCAAGGAGACCGAGGCCCGCACCATGCCGCTCATCGCCCGCGTCATCGCCAGCCGACGCAGCGGCGACGTGGCGGCGGCCGATGCGCTGCTGATGGCCGAGGCGCGACCGGCCTTCGTGGAGTGGCTGGCGCGCATCAACGCCTTCATCGACCTGCAGGAGAGCAAGACCCAGGCGACCTCCGACGACACCCGCGCGGTCGCCGGCGACTTCGTGGCGCTGATGCTGACGCTGTGCCTGGTCGCCCTGGCGGTTGCGGCGGCCTTCGCCCTGTGGAACATCCGCGCCGTGCGTCCGCTGCGCGACGTGACGCGGGTGATGCTGCGGCTGGCCGACGGCGACCTGCAGGTGGCGGTGCCGGCGGTGCGCAGCGGCGACGAGGTGGGGGACATCGTCCACGCCCTCGGCACCTTCAAGGCCAATGCCCAGGAACGGGAGCAGATGCGGGCCCGCGAAATGGCCGACCGCGAGCGTCAGGCCGAGCGCGCCCGCCGCATGGACCAGCTGACGTCGGAGTTCGAAACCGCCGTTTCCGGCTTGCTCGGCGCCGTCAGCGGCTCGGTGCAGACCCTCAACAGCACCGCCACCACCCTCGCCGGCTCCGCCCAGCAGACCAACACCCGTGCCGTTGCCGCCGCCGATGCCGCCGCCGCGGCCACCGGCAATGCGGAAACCGTCGCGGCCGCCACCGACCAGCTCAACCAGTCCATCCGCGAGATCGCCAGCCGGGTGGCCGAATCCACCCAGGTGGCGGCCCGCGCCGAGCAGCAGGCGCGGTCCACCAACGCCACCATGACCGGCCTGTCCGCCGCCGCCGACAAGATCGGCGAGGTGGTGAAGCTGATCAACGACATCGCCAGCCAGACCAACCTTCTCGCCCTCAATGCCACCATCGAGGCGGCACGCGCCGGCGATGCCGGCAAGGGATTCGCCGTGGTAGCCAACGAGGTCAAGGCTTTGGCCTCGCAGACCGCCCGCGCCACCGAGGAAATTGCGGAACACATCGCCTCCGTCCAGGCGGAGGCCGGGCTCGCCGTCGCCGCCACGCGGGAGATCGCCCAGACCATCGAGAGCATCGGCGGCATCACCCTCGACATCGCCGAGGCGGTGAAGCAGCAGGGCGCCGCCACCACCGAAATCGCCCGTAACATCCAGGCCGCCGCCCGCGGCACCGGCGAGGCGTCGGAGAACGTGCAGGCGGTGCTGGAAACCGCCCGCCGCACCGATACCGCGTCGGGCGAGGTCTCCGGCGCCGCCCGCGACCTGCAGGACAAGGCCGATACCCTGCATCGGTCGGTGGAGGGCTTCCTGCGGGAAATCCGGCGGGCCTGAGGCGCCGGCACGGCCGGGCGAGGCGGCATTAGGGTAAACCCCAATGGCAATGGTTCTTCTTCCGCTCCTACCATGAGGGCCTGAGACAACGGATCAGCCATCGCCGCCCGCCCGGTCGACAAGAACCGGCGGCGGCGCCCAGGGGAGACACGACCATGTCCCGCATCACCACCGTCGGCGCGGCGGCCCTGTTTGCCGCCGCCACTGCCGCCGCCACCCTCGGCCTTTCGACGACCGCCCTGCCCGCCTTCGCCGCCGAACCGGCGGCGTGGACGGTGCCCGACGTCGACAGCCTGCCGAACGACGTCTACGGCGATTTCGTGCGTCGCGGCCGCACCCTGTTCACCGAAACCTACGCCCACATCGGACCGGAAGTGGCCGACCCGGAAAAGCGCTTCGCCGGCAACAACCTGGCCTGCGGCAGCTGCCATCTGGAGGCCGGCACCCAGAAGTTCGGCATCCCGATGATCGGCGTCTACGCCGACTTCCCGCAGTACCGCGGGCGGGAGAACACCGTCGGCACCATCGAAGGCCGTATCAACGGCTGCATGCAGCGGTCCATGAACGGCAAGTCCCTGCCCCACACCAGCCCGGAGATGCGGGCGATGGTGGCCTACATCGCCTTCATGTCGCGCGGTATTCCGGTCGGCGCCAAGGTGGAGGGGCGGCAGACGCCGGTCTTCAACCCGCCGGAGCGGGCCGCCGACCCGGCCGCCGGCGCCGCCGTCTATGCCGAGCACTGCGCCGCCTGCCACGGCGACGACGGCCTCGGCGTGCGGCGGGGCGAGCCGGGCGATGCCAAGGGTTACGAGTATCCGCCGCTGTGGGGGCCGGATACCTACAACCACGGCGCCGGCATGCACCGGGTGCTGACCGCCGCCGCCTTCATCCAGGCCAACATGCCGCTTGGCACCACCCACGAAGCGCCGCTGCTGACCGATGACGAGGCCTACGACGTGGCGGCCTACATCAACTCCCACCAGCGGCCGATCCGCGAGGGGGTGGAGAAGGACTATCCCGACCTGTCGAAGAAGCCGGTCGACAGCCCCTATGCCCCCTACTACGACGACTTCCCGGCCGAGCAGCACAAGTACGGCCCGTTCCAGCCGCTGATGAAGGCGCAGAAGGAGAAGGCGGCAGCCGCCAAGGCGGCGACCACCAACTGACCGCGCCGGCTTTCTGCCTGCCGTTCCGCCCCGGCCCTTGCGGTCGGGGCGGCGTGCGTTTAGGAATGGCGCTTGATCAGATCCAGAGAGATGCCATGAGTTCCGCCGACGAAACCCGGCCGAAGCGCGACCCGCTCGCCGACCACATCCTCGCCCTGTGCGGCGAGAAGAGCAGCATCCGCCCGGAAGATGCCGCCCGCTCCTACTTCGCCATGCACCGCCGGCCCAAGGACCGCGACGAGGACTGGCGCCGTTACATGGTGCCGGTGAAGCAGCAGATGGTCGCGCTGGCCCGCCAGGGGCTGGTGGAGATCACCCGCAAGGGCGAGGCCCAGGACCCCGACGACTTCAAGGGCCTGGTGCGCATCCGTCTGCCGCTGGGCGAGCGTCCTGCGACCGGCGAAGACGGCGAAGACGACGCGGAAGACTGATCAGCGGCGTGCCGGGGGGCCGCGTCACCAGCGCGATGCCCGCCGCCACCGGCACGATGCCGGCCAGGTCGGTCCACGCCAGCGGCTCCCCGTGCAGCAGCCAGCCGAACAGCAGGCCGAGCGGCGGCAGCGTGAAGTGCCAGGCGCTGGCGGTGGTGGCACTGCCGCGCGCCAGCAGGGCGAACCACGCCAGATAGCCGCCGATGGACGACACCAGCACCATCCAGGCCGTGGCGGCGACGAACTGCGGCGTGACCGCCGGCAGCGTCACCCCCTCCACCAGCCACGCCGCCGGCAGCACCATCAGCCCGCCCAGCAGGCTCTGCAGGCCGGCGTTGGCCAGCAGCGGCAGGCGGCTGTCCAGCGCCTTGAACAGCAGCGTGCCGGTGGTCAGCGCCGCCAGGGCGCCGAAGGTGAACAGCAGCGCCGCCGCATCCTCCACCCCCGCCCCCAGCCGCGACTGCACCACCAGCGCCACCCCGCCGATGCCGAGCGTCAGCCCGACCAGCCGCCGCCCGCTCAGCCGTTCGCCCAGCAGAAGGGCGGCGGCGCCGGCCGTCAGCACCGGGTTGGCGGAGACGATCAGGCTGGTCAGTCCCGATGACACCCGCCCCAGCACCCCGAAGCTGAGGCCGAGGTAAAGCGCCTGGTTGAACAGGGCCAGCACGGCGACCACCGCCAGCGCCCGCCCCGTCAGTCCGCGCAGGTCGCCGCGCCAGCCGGCCCAGGCGACCATCAGCGCCCCCGCCAGCAGGAAGCGCAGGGCGACGAAGGTCAGCGGCGGGCAATCCTCCAGCGCGAAGCGTCCGACCGCGAAGGCGGAACTCCAGATCAGGCAGAACGGAATCACCAGCAGGGCGACGGGCCGGGAACTAGGTGCGGCGGCCATGGCGGCCTCCTTCGGCTGTGGAGTGTCATTCACCCCAGGCTAGGACTCCGTTTCAGGATTTGGAAATTCGATGTTAGACTGCATGGCATCGCGTTTCGTAATGAATCTGCCGGAGCCTCCCCCATGGCCGACTTCGACCTCGCCCTGCTGCGCGCCTTCGTTTCGGTGGTGGATGCGGGCGGCTTCACCCGCGCCGGGGAACGGCTGCACCGCACCCAGTCGACCATCAGCCAGCAGATCCGCAAGCTGGAGGACGAGGCCGGGGTGCCCCTGCTCGACCGCTCCGCCCGGCATCTGCGGCTGACCGACGACGGCGAGCGCCTGCTGGCCCACGCCCGCCGCATCCTCGCCCTGTCGAGCGAGGCGCGGGCGCTGTTCACCGGCCGGCGGGCGGAGGCAGTGGTGCGGGTGGGCATCACCGAGGACTACGCCGCCGACCGCCTGCCCGCCCTGCTGTCGCGCTTCGCGGCGGAGCACGCGGCGGTGCGGCTGCACGTGCGCTGCGGCCTCAGCATCGCCATGCTGGCTGACCTGGAGGCGGGCGACCTGGACCTCGCCCTGGTCAAGCAGCTGCGGCCGCGGCCCGATGCCCTCGCCGCCTGGGTGGAGCCGCTCTATTGGGTGGCCGGCGCCGACGGGCGGGCGCTGGCGGAAGATCCGCTGCCGCTGGTGGTGTTCCCGCAGGGCTGCATCTACCGCAACCATGCCGTCCACGAACTGGAGGTCATGGGGCGGGCGTGGCGCATCGCCTATACCAGCCCCAACCTGGCCGGCGTGCAGGCGGCGGTGACGGCGGGGCTCGGCATCAGCCTGCTCGACCGGGCGGAGATCCCGCCCGGCAGCCGCATCCTCGGCCCGGAGGACGGCTTTCCGCCGCTGCCGGAGGCGCAGGTGGCGCTGTTCGCCCGCCAGCCCCTCAGCCCGGCGGCGCGGGCGGTGGCGGACCTGCTGATCGCCTCGCGCGAAGCCTGCGCCGGTGCCAGCCGCCCGGCGGCATGAGCTGCCCGCTCAGTCGTGGCCGCCGCCGTCCTGCTGGCAGGGGGTGGGGGCATCGGCGGTGGCGATCTCGACGATGAACCCGCCGGCGCGGCGGCCATCGGCCCATTCCACCGGCGCCACCGGCAGGACCCGCACATCATCTCCGGCCAGGGCCCGGCACAACTCCTCCACCGGCGCCGCCTCAAGCGGTGCGGCCGACAGGATCACCAGCAGGCCGTAGCGCACCGTGCCGCCGGTATCCGGCCCGCAGGCGGAGTTGAAGGCGGACAGGCGGGCGATGGCGGCGACGACTCCGTTGGGGTCCCACTGCGGCAGCACCTCCACCGCGCCGCGCGGCAGGTCGCGGTGGTTCCACACCATCAGCCCGGCGCGCGCCGTCATCAGCACCGGCGGCAGGCTGGTCGGGCGCGGCAGGCCGGAGGCGGCCAGGGCATCGGCATAGCGGGTTTCGAGCGTAACGTAGGCGCGGCTTTCGGTGCGTTCGAAGCCGGCCAGCAGCTCCCGCGCCAGCACCGCCAGCGTCAGGCCCACCGGCACCCGGTCGGCCAGCCGTCCGCCGCGCGACATGGCGCCGTATTCGCTCAGGGCTGCCGTCACCGCCGCCACCGTGGCGGCCCCCATGTCCATGCGCATTCCTCGGGCTCCCCCAGGGTTCATCCCGCCGAATGGTAGCGCAACCGGACGTCAGGTGCGGCTTTTTCCGCAGCACGGGCGTTGACCGGGAGGCCGCCGCGCGCCACCCTGGCGGCCCGTGACCGCCGCCGCCAGGAACGACCGCCGTGCTGGAGATCTTCGTCGATGCCGATGCCTGCCCGGTGAAAGAGGAGGTGATGCGCGTCGCCGACCGCCACCGGCTGATCGTCCACATGGTCGGCAACCGCTGGATCCGCCTGCCCGAGAACCCGCGCCTGAAGCGGGTGGTGGTGCCGGCCGAGCCCGATGCCGCCGACGACTGGATCGCCGAACACATCGGCGCCGGCGACATCTGCGTCACCCAGGACATCCCGCTCGCCGCCCGCTGCCTGGAGAAGGGCGCCAAGGCCATCGGCAACACCGGCAAGCCCTTCACCCCCGACAGCATCGGCAATGCGTTGGCCATGCGCGACCTGATGGCCACCTTGCGGGAAACCGGCGAGATCACCGGCGGCCCCGCCTCCTTCACCAAGGCTGACCGCTCGCGCGTGCTGCAGGCGCTGGAAGACGCCGTGCAGGCGGTGCGGCGCGGCCGCTGATCCCGTCCGCCCCGCCGCAGGAGCCACCCCGCCATGACCGAACACAAGGTCGAGATCCTGAGCCGCCAGACCGCCTACAAGGGCTATTTCCGCATCGACTCCATCCGCCTGCGCCACAGCCTGTTCGCCGGCGGCATGAGCCCCGAACTGACGCGCGAGGTGTTCGAGCGCGGCCATGCCGTCGCCGGACTGCTCTATGATCCCGACGCCGATGCCGTGGTGCTGGTGGAACAGTTCCGCGTCGGCGCGTGGTCGGCGGGCATGCCGGCGTGGGAACTGGAGTGCATCGCCGGCATCATCGAGGACGGCGAAACGCCCGAGGCGGTGGTGCGCCGCGAGGCCGAGGAAGAGTCGGGTCTGGTGGTCGGCGATGTGGTGCCGGTGGCCCGCTACCTGTCCTCCCCCGGCGGATCGTCGGAAACGGTGGAGGTCTTCTGCGCCCGCGTCGACAGCCGCCACGCCGGCGGCATCCACGGCCTGCCGGAGGAAGGGGAGGACATCCGCGTCGTCGTGCTGCCCTATGCCGAACTGGAACGCAAGGTTTTCGCCGGCGGCATCGGCAACGCCATGACCCTCATCGCCGCCCAGTGGCTGGTGCTCAATCGGGCGGAACTGCGCCGACTGTGGCCGAAGCGCCCTTGAACCTTGCGCCCCGCCGCCATACGCTCAGGCCATATTGTTCTTTGACGGGATTTCACACCATGGACGTGAGAAATGGTCTGGTCGGCAGCGTCGGCAACACGCCGCTCATCAAGCTGGAATGGCCGTCGCGGGTGACCGGGCGCACCATCCTCGGCAAGGCGGAGTTCATGAACCCCGGCGGCAGCGTCAAGGACCGCGCGGCGCTCGCCATCATCCGCGATGCCGAGGCGCGCGGCGTGCTGAAGCCCGGCGGCACCATCGTCGAGGGCACGGCCGGCAACACCGGCATCGGCCTGACTGTGGTGGGCAACGCGCTCGGCTACCGCACCATCATCGTCATGCCGGAAACCCAGAGCCAGGAGAAGAAGGACACCCTGCGGCTGCTGGGCGCCGACCTGCATCTGGTGCCGGCGGTGCCGTTCAAGGACCCGGGCAACTACGTCCACGTCTCCCGCCGCATGGCCGAGGAAACCGGCGCCGTCTGGGCCAACCAGTTCGACAACATCGCCAACCGCGACGGCCACTACGCCACCACCGGACAGGAAATCTGGCAGCAGACCAACGGCCGCGTCACCGCCTTCACCTGCGCCACCGGCACCGGCGGCACCCTGGCCGGCATCGCCCTGGCACTGAAGGAAAAGAACCCCGATGTCCGCATCGTGCTGGCCGATCCCATGGGCTCGGCCCTGTTCTCGTGGAAGAAGCTGGGCGAGCTGAAGGCCGAGGGTACCTCCATCACCGAAGGCATCGGCCAGGGCCGGGTGACGAAGAACCTGGAAGGCGCGCCCCTGGACGACGCCGTGCAGATCCCCGACGACGAGGCGCTGGACGTCGTCTTCAACCTGGTGAAGCACGAGGGGCTGGTGCTCGGCGGGTCGTCGGGCATCAACGTCGCCGCCGCCATGCGCATCGCCCGCGACTTGCCGGAGGACGCGGTGGTGGTCACCATCCTGTGCGACGGCGGCCAGCGCTACCAGAGCAAGCTGTTCAACCCGGAGTTCCTGCGCTCCAAGGGGCTGCCCACGCCGCCCTGGATGGACTAGCATGGCTCTCCACGGATAACCGTCAGGGATGGAGACATGACGAAGAACGCCAAGCCGTCGGCCCTGGTCAGCACCCAGTGGCTGGCCGACCACCTGAGCGCGCCCGACGTGCGGGTGGTGGACGCCACCAGCTTCCTGCCCGGCTCCGGCCGTGATGCGGCGGCGGAGTACCGCGAGTGCCACATCCCCGGCGCGGTGTTCTTCGACATCGACGACATCGCCGACCACAGCACCGACCTGCCGCACATGCTGCCGGCGCCGGAGGTGTTTTCGTCCAAGGTCCGCAAGCTGGGCCTGGGCGACGGCAACACCATCGTGCTCTACGACGCCAACGGCGGCGGCATGGCGGCGGCGCGGGCGTGGTGGATGTTCCGCGTGTTCGGCGCCCGCAGCGTCTTCGTGCTCGACGGCGGCCTGCCCAAGTGGCAGCGCGAGGGCCGCCCGACCGAGGACATCCCGCCGGTGCCGAGCCCGCGCCACTTCACGTCGCGCATGAACTCCACCCTGGTGCGGTCGCTGAAGGACATGATGGCGAACCTGGACAGCCGGCGCGAGCAGGTGGTCGACGTCCGCGCCGCCCCGCGCTATCGCGGCGACGCCGACGAGCCGCGCCCGTCGGCCAAGAAGGGCCACATCCCCGGCGCCGCCAATCTGCCGTGGGCCGACCTCTACGACCCCGAAGCCGGCACCCTGCTGCCGCCCGACCGCCTGCGCGCCCGCCTGGAGGCGGCCGGCATCGACCTCGCGCGGCCGCTGGTGGCCAGCTGCGGCACCGGCGTCACCGCTTGCACCCTGGCGCTGGCGGCGCACGAGGTGGGCAAGGTGGACGTGGCGGTCTACGACGGCTCGTGGGCCGAATGGGGCAATCACCCCGACACCCCGGTGGACCAGGGCGAATGACGGCGGCGCTGGAGACGGCCGCGCCGTCGGCGGCGGTCATCCGCCCGGCGACGGACGGAGAAGAGGCGGCCCTGGGCGCCCTGTGGGATGCCTGCGGCCTGACCCGGCCCCATAACCCGCCGACGTGGGACATCCCCTTCGCCCGTGCCAACCCGTCGTCGGAAGTGCTGGCGGCGGTGGAGGCGGACGGCCGCGTCGTCGGATCGGTGCTGTGCGGCCATGACGGCCATCGCGGCTGGCTCTACTACGTCGCCGTCCACCCCGACCACCGCGGCCATGGCCTCGGCCGCCGGCTGGTGCGGGCGGGCGAGGACTGGCTGGCGGCGCAGGGCATCTGGAAGGTCATGCTGATGGTGCGCGACACCAACGCCGCCGTGCAGGACTTCTACCGCCGCCTCGGCTACGACCGGGACCCCGTTCTGGTGATGTCCCGCCGGGTGCAGCCGCCGCCCAACGAGCGGTCCTGACCCCTCGCCTTTCCCTCCCGCCGCAACGACGAAGGCCGCCGCCGGAGGGGTCCGGCGGCGGCCATGTCGGCAGAAGGGGCGGCGAGCGCGGTAGCGCCGTCAGGCGGTCTTGCGCAGCGCCTCTTCCATCTTCAGGCCGAAGAAGCCGGTGCGGCAGGTGGAGCCGTCGGGGAAACGCCACACGGTCGGGACCGATCCGCCGCTCTGGGTGGAGGTGGGGCTGAGCGGCTCGGCGCCGAAACCGAGCACGATCTCGTCCGCCAGCATGGCCACCGTGTGGGGCGCGATCTTGTCCTTCCAGTCGCAGCCATGGCGGCTTTCCATGGTCAGCGAGAACAGGTTGAGAGCGTGGTGTGCCGTCGGGGTACCGGGCATGATGAAGTCTCTCCTACAGGTTCAGCCTAGCGGTTGGCGCCGGACTGATTCCCTCCGCACGGCGGTTCGGGCCGCCATGTCGTGTTGCATTGCAATATAAGGCAGCGTCTGTTTTAAAACCAGTGCCCCTGCATCAACCGTTCGATGTGGCGCACAGCCAAGGAACGCGCCGTCTTCGACCGGGTTGCGGGCACCCGTTGGAGATAATTTGCGCTCTTTTTGCACCGCACACAAGCCACTTTATCATCATCTACGACCTTCGTCAGGCGGGTGGCGGCGAAAGGCTGGAAACGCGGCCGGCAAGGGGGCAATATGGCCCGCTTGGTACAACCGCAGGCAGGCACCGCCGCCGCCCCCGGGCAGGGAGTCAGGATACCGCCATGAAGACGGATACGCGCATTGTTCATGCCGGCCGCCACCCCAGCCGTTTCCATGGCGCCGTCAGCACGCCGGTCTACCGCTGTTCCACCATCCTGTCGGACAGCGTCGCCGACCTGAAGGCCAAGGCGCGCGCCCGCTTCGATGCCGTCAGCTACGGCCGCACCGGCACGCCCTCGACCATGGACCTGGAGGACGCGGTGGCGGAGCTGGAGGGCGGCGCCCGCGCCATCGCCACCTCCTCCGGCCTGGCCGCCATCGCCGGCACCCTGTCGGCCCTGCTGGCGGCCGGCGACCATGTGCTGGTGACCGACAGCGCCTATTTCCCCACCCGCCGCTTCTGCGACACCGTGCTGACCCGCTTCGGCGTCACGGTGGAATACTACGACCCGCTCATCGGCGCCGGCATCGCCGACCTGATGCGGCCGGAAACCAAGGTGGTGTTCACCGAGGCGCCGGGCTCGCTGACCTTCGAGATGCAGGACATTCCCGCCATCGCCGCCGCCGCCCATGCCGCCGGCGCGCTGGTGGTGATGGACAACACCTGGGCGACGCCGCTCTACTTCCGCTCGTTCGAGAAGGGCGTCGACGTGTCGGTCCACGCCGGCACCAAGTACATCGTCGGCCATTCCGATGCCATGCTGGGGCTGATCGTCTGCCGCACCGACGCCCTGTTCGACCGCATCAAGTCCACCGTCACCGCCTTCGGCTACAGCCTGGCCGGCGATGACGCCTTCCTCGGCCTGCGCGGCCTGCGCACCCTGTCGGTGCGGCTGGCCCACCACCAGGCCAGCACCCTGGAGGTGGCCACCTGGCTGCAGCAGCAGCCGGACGTGGCGCGGGTGCTCTACCCTGCCCTGCCCGACGACCCCGGCCATGCCATCTGGAAGCGCGATTTCCTCGGCGCCTCCGGCCTGCTCGGGGTGGAGCTGCGGCCGGCGCCGGTGGCGGCCATGGAGGCCATGCTGGATGCGCTGACCCTGTTCGGCCTCGGCTATTCCTGGGGCGGCTTCGAAAGCCTCGCCATCCCGACCAGCGGCTCCGTCCACCGCACCGCGACCACCTGGAACCCGGCCGGCCCCACCATCCGCCTGCACATCGGGCTGGAGGACGTGACCGACCTGAAGACCGACCTGGAGCGCGGCTTCGCCGCCTTCCGCGCCGCCGCTGCCGGCGCCTGACCCCCTGCCATCCGCGAAAGAGCCATGACCGACACCGCCGCCGCTGCCGCCCTCACCCGCACGCCCGCCTCCGCCGAGGAGATCGCGGCGCTGCTGGACGTCATCCGCTTCAATGCCGACGGCCTGGTCGCCGTCATCGCCCAGCAGCACGACACCGGCGAGGTGCTGATGATGGCGTGGATGAACCGCGACGCCGTGGCGGAAACCCTCACCACCGGCCGGGTGTGCTACTTTTCCCGCTCGCGCGGCAAGCTGTGGCGCAAGGGCGAAACCTCCGGCCAGGTGCAGACCCTGCTCGACCTGCTGGTGGACTGCGACGGCGACACCCTGCTCGCCGTGGTCGACCAGCAGGGCGTCGCCTGCCACACCGGCCGCCGCACCTGCTTCTTCAATGCCCTGCGCGACGGCCGCGTCGCCGCCGTGACCGAGCCGGTCATCCCGCCGGAGGAGCTGTACGGCCAATGACGGAAACCCTTCCGGTCACGGTGCTGACCGGCTTCCTCGGCAGCGGCAAGACCACCCTGCTCAACCGCCTGCTGCAGCGGCCGGAGCTGGCCGATACCGCCGTGCTCATCAACGAGTTTGGCGAGATCGGCCTCGACCACCTGCTGGTGCGCAAGGTGGACGACGATATCGTGCTGCTCAATTCCGGCTGCCTGTGCTGCACCGTGCGCGGCGACCTGATCACCGCCCTGCGCGACCTGTTCCTGAAGCGGGTGCGCGGCGAGGTGGAGTTCCGGCGCCTGATCATCGAGACCACCGGCCTCGCCGATCCGGCCCCCATCCTCCACACCATCATGACCGACCCGCTGATCGCCAGCCGCTATCGGCTCGATGGCATCGTGACCACGGTCGACTGCCGCCACATCCTCGATCAGCTGGCGGAGCACCCGGAGGCGGCCAAGCAGATCGCCGTCGCCGACCGGCTGGTGCTGACCAAGGCCGACCTGGTGGACGAGGCCGGGCGGGAGGCGGTGGCGCGGCGGCTGGATGCCCTCAACCCGGCGGCGCCGCGTCTGGTCGCCGACCACGGCGCGGTGGAGCCCTCGGCGCTGCTGGAGGCGGGGCTGTTCAAGGCCGACGGCAAGATCCCCGATGTCGCCGACTGGCTGCGGGCGGAAGCCTACGGGACGGAGGATCACGGGCATGGGCACGGACATGGACACGGCGGCCATGACCATCACCACCACCACCATCACCACCACCATCACCACGACGTCAACCGCCACGGCGACCGCATCGCCGCCTTCTGCCTCACCCTGGACGAGCCGGTGGAGTGGCAGCATCTGGTCGAGGCGCTGGAGATGATCATCGCCGCCAAGGGCGAAAGCCTGCTGCGGCTGAAGGGTATCCTCAACGTCCGCGGCGAGGCGGCACCGGTGGCGGTGCATGGCGTGCAGCATGTCTTCCACCCGCCCGCCGCCCTGCCCGGCTGGCCGGAGGGCAGCGACCGCCGCTCCCGCCTGGTGTTCATCACCCGCGATCTCAGCCCGGCGGCGGTGGAAAAGCTGGTGCGAGCCGCCCTGTCCGATGGCGGCGATGAGTACCGCGGCGCCTGATCGTGCTGCGCCGCAGCTATTCCACAAGAGTTGAGCAGGTAAATACCGCAGAAGAACGGCAAATCACGGCAGTTCTTCGTTGACAGGTCAATGTCGCAGTGGCACGCTAGGACTTGGCTGAGAATGCGACATGATCAGTCCCCTCTTAAAGCCTGAAAGACCGCCCCGGGGCTCCCGGAGCGGTCTCTTTTTGTCAGGCGATCAAGGCTCTGCGGCGCGGTCGGGTATGGCCGATCAATCCACCGCCGCCGGCAGGCGGCCCTCGTGCTCCACATAAGGCGCGTACTTCATGTCGCTCTTCAGGATGTGATTGACCAGCCACGTCTTCAGGAAGCGCAGAACTTCCTGGCTGTCCACTTCCTGCGGCGCGCGCTGGAACAGGGTGAGCACGTCGTTGACCGTTGCCTCGATCTCGCGGTGCTTGCGGGCGTGGGCCTTGAGGTCGGGGAAGCGGCATTCGCGCATCACCGTCTCCTCCCGCTTGAAGTGGGTTTCGACGTACCGCTTCAGGCTGCCGATGACCATGCCGATGACCGCCGTGTCCTGCTTCGTCTGGATGGCGTCGTGCAGCTGGTTGATGATGTTGATCAGCATCTGGTGGTCGAAGTCCAGCGTGGCGTGATGCACGCTGTATTCGTCCCGCCACTCCATGAAGGGCATGGTCAGGGGCTCCGCGCCGGGGGTCTGGAATGGTGCCATTTTACAGTTTCGAGACCTTTGTCGCAATGAGGTTATGACCCCGGCCGGCGGGCGCGCATGCAGGCTTGCCAAACGGTGTGCGACCCCATAGGTTTCCCTCCCACCGGGGCGTAGCTCAGCCTGGTAGAGCGCCAGCTTTGGGAGCTGGATGCCGGAGGTTCGAATCCTCTCGCCCCGACCAGGATCAGACGACCACGAGGGACAGGGACCATGGCGATCTCCGTGCGCATTCATCGGCCGGCCAAGACGGCCATGCAGTCGGGCTACGGCAACAGCCGTCGGTGGCTGCTGGAGTTCGAACCGCAGGCGCCGCGCACCGTTGATCCGCTCATGGGCTGGACCAGCGGCCGCGATACCCGCCAGCAGGTGAAGCTGTGGTTCGCCTCCAAGGAAGAGGCGATCGCCTACGCCCGCCAGCAGGGCTACGACTACAAGGTGACCGAGCCCAAGGAACGCCGCGTGAAGCCCAAGGCTTACGCCGACAACTTCGCCTACAGCAAGACGCCGGAGCCCTACCGCATCAAGCACAACGTCTGATGCCTTCCGGCGCCGGCCCGACAGCGCCGGCGCCCGCGCGGCGCCCTTAGCTCAGCTGGATAGAGCATCCGCCTTCTAAGCGGACGGTCGCAGGTTCGAATCCTGCAGGGCGCGCCAGTTGGCGGCGATGCTGGGCACCTCCCGACGGAGGTGCCCAGCTTCAATCTCAGAGACTGCGCCGGCGAGGATGCCGTTGCTTCCGGTCAATGTCTCCTTCAGGCCCCTCCGCCCCTACCGCTCGCTAAGAAACTGCAGAACATCTTATCAGTCACCTCTATGTTTGCGCGACAAATAGTCAGTAGGAAAGTTAACGCCGGTCCAGTGGGAGGAGACATTAGGTGAGCTTTGAATCTTTCTGGGCGGATATTTTGGCTACCCTGATTGGCGGTGTAATACTGGCTGTCCTTTTTTTCTGGTTCCGTGAAAGAGTTGCGCCTTTGCCAAAAGTTACCGGGCGCTGGTACTTCGAGGTCCGCACGGTTGAAACAGCTTACAAGCCGTACGAGGGGATGATTCTCCGATATGTTGCTATGCTCTGGCGCGAGGGGAGCAGGGTTGGAGGAACCGTCGAAAAGATCTACGAAAACTCCTCGACCGGAGAAAGAGATTTTGTGGGAACGAAACGCACCAGAGGACAGGTAGAAGGCTATATAGAAAAAAGCTACTTTGGAAAAGATAGGCTCTTATTGCACGTTATCGAAGTAGGCCACGGGCGCGAGTCCACCAACTTCTATGACCTAATAGCGGAGGAGAACGAAATGACAGGCACATTCAGTTCAATGGTGGCGAACCAATCCGGCGACGTCAGATGGCAAAGAGACGAATTCTAAGATTGTTAATTTTATTGCTGTCGACCCCCCTGATTACCATTTCAAGATGGATTGAAAGCTCTTCATCCGGGACGTTCTCGGCGGATCTGGAGCGGTGCCTAAATACCGTCGACAAATTTTCGGGATCCGTACCTCTCCCATTTGTTGCTACACTGATCGAGGCAGAAGATCATCGCAGCGTCTACCACCTCGGCGTAGACCCGATCGCAATGCTTCGCGCTATATGGATACGAATAGTGTCCGGCCGCGTGCAGGGTGCGAGTACTATCGAGCAGCAGTTTGTAAGGGTGGTCACGGAGCGCTATGAGCGCACCGCCGCCCGAAAGATACGAGAACAATTGCTGGCTATTGCTCTCGCGAGGCATCGCCCGAAGAACTCTGTAGCATCCGCATATTTGGCAATAGCATTCTATGGCAGTGGCTGTATTGGTCTAGAGGGTATGAAGGCGCAGTTTGGAGCGCAGCTTCATAGTCCTTGTGAGAGGCAGGTGCTGCTGTTCATTTCGCAACTCAAGTACCCTCGTCCGCTGCGACCAAGCACTAACTGGCAAGCTAAAATCAATAGGCGGTGCGAGGCAATTCTGGCGCGCAGGAGAAGGTCAGAGTTGCAACGGACGCTTGACTCGCAACCCGTTTTGCTGCCCCCGAGTGAGTCGGGTGGAGAGTTGATCTAGTTAATCGCAACCCTTTGCGCCGGATCCGCGTTCCGTGTCGGATCAGCTGCTTGGCGGCTGCGGGAGGGTGAACAGGCAGAATGCTACGCTTCAGGAAAGCAGCAGGGGATACGGCGCGCGAGCGCAACGTCTACGCCTTCGACATGCCGGACGAGGAGCCGCGCTTCGCCGTCAAGCGCTGGCTGGCCATCTTCGCCGTTGCCGTCGTCATCCTGGGCGTCGTCGGCCATGTCACCTACGTCCGCGACAACACCTTTGCCGCCGCCCGGTCGCAGGGGCTGATCGCCGCCAACCTGCTGGCGCAGAACTCCGCCCGCCTGTTCGATCTGGCCGAGTACCTGGCCATCGACACCGTCGGGCGGGTGTCGGGCCGGTCGTTGGAAGACATCAGCGCCGACCGCGCCCTGTGGCAGACGCTGTCGGCCACCGTCAGCCGCTTTCCCTACGTCAGCGCCGTCACCCTGGTGGATACCGAGGGCAATGTCCGCCTCACCACCCTCGACTTCCCGCCGCCGCCCCTGAACGTGCTCGACCGCGACTACGTCACCGGCCACCTCAATCGGCCGGCGGGGGCGCGCGAGGAAAGCCTGGTCAGCCGCCCTATCTTCGGCCCGCTGGCGAAGCGGCCGGTGTTCTTCGTCAGCCGCCCGTGGCACGGGCCTGACGGCACCTTGCTGGGGGTGGTCGCCGTGTCGCTCCGCAGCGACTACTTCCAGTCCTTCCTGGAAACCTTCCGCCTGCCCTACAACCCGACGCTCCAGCTGGTCCGCCAGCGGGATGGCGCCGTGATCGTGCGCGAGCCGGGCGGCGAGGTGGTGGACATCCAGCACGTGCCGGAGCCCATCCTGACCACCGTCACCTCCGGCCGCCTGACCCAGCCGCTGGAGACGGCGGAGGCCCTCATCACCGTGCAGCGCCTGCCGCAGTGGCCGGTGCATGCGGTGGTGAGCTTCGACCGCGAGATGGTGGAACAGGCGTGGAAGTCGGCGGCGGTGGATTTCGTCGTCATCGGCGCCGTCGCCATCGCCGCGCTGATCGCCCTGGCCGCCCTGGTACCGGGCCGGCGACCGTTCCGCTGACGGAAAGACACGAGGGCGCCGGACCGATCCTTGCGCCCGCTCCCGCGTTTCTCCGGCGACGGTACTGGACCGACAACCGGAGGACACCATGAGTCAGGATCACGGCTCGCACGTCACCACCGATCACGACACCATCCGCAAATGGGCGGAAAGCCGCGGCGGCAAGCCGGCGGCGGTGGCCGAAACCCACCACGGCAAGGATGCCGGCATCCTGCGCATCCTGTTCAGCGAGGAAGCCGAGAAGGGCGGCCTGGAGGAAGTGGAGTGGGAGGCCTTCTTCAAGACCTTCGAAGACCGCGGCCTTGCCTTCCTCTACCAGGAAACCACCAAGAGCAGCGACGAACCGAGCCGCTTCCACAAGTTCGTGGACCGCTCGAAGAACGAGGAACACTGAGGCGCAGCGGCCCGGCCCCGAATGGGAGGGCCGGGCCGCGCTGCCGTCAGGTCACTGACGCTCCGGCTGCATGCCGAGCTTGGCCATCAGCGCCAGGTCGCGGTTCTCTTCCGGGTTTTCCGTCGTCAGCAGACGGTCGCCGTAGAAGATGGAGTTGGCACCGGCGAAGAAGGCCAGCGCCTGTGCCTCGTCCGACAGGCCGCCACGGCCGGCCGACAGCCGCACCCGCGCCTTCGGCATGCAGATGCGGGCGACGGCGATGGTGCGCACCCACTCCAGAACGTCCAGCTGCGCCCCCTGATTGCCGAGCGGCGTGCCGGCGATGGGCACCAGCATGTTGATGGGCACGCTTTCGGGATAAGGCTCCAGGTTCGCCAGCGCCTCGATCAGGCCGGCGCGGTCGCTGCGGCTCTCGCCCATGCCGATGATGCCGCCGGAACAGACGTTCATGCCGACGGCGCGGACGTTGGCGATGGTGTCCAGGCGGTCCTGGAAGGTGCGGGTGGTGACCACCTCCTCGTAATACTCGGGCGAGGTGTCGAGGTTGTGGTTGTAGTAATCAAGCCCCGCCTCCTTCAGCCGCGCCGCCTGGGTCGGCGTCAGCATGCCGAGGGTCATGCAGGTCTGCAGGCCGAGGCCCTTGACGTCGGAGACGATCTCGCACAGGGCGTCGAGGTCGCGGTCCTTCAGCTCGCGCCACGCCGCACCCATGCAGAACCGCCCTGCCCCGGCTGACTTGGCGACTTCCGCCTTGGACAGGATCTCCTGCTTCAGCATCAGCTTGGAGGCCTTGACGCCGGTGGAGTATTCCGACGACTGCGAGCAGTACTTGCAGTTTTCCGCGCAGCCGCCGGTCTTGATGTTGATCAGCGTCGACAGCTGGATGCGGTTGGCGTCGAAGTTGCGGCGGTGAACCTCGTGCGCCTTGGCCAGCAGGTCCATGAACGGCAGCTCGAACAGGGCGAGGATGCCCTCCCGGCTCCAGCGGGCGGCGTCGGCTTCGCCCGTGCCGGCGGCGGGACCGCAGCAGGACGAGGAGGCGGCGGGCGCGGCGCGGTCGAGCGCGGCGGCGTCGGTCATGGTCAGGGCACTCCGAGGGGTTGAGAGGTGGGGGAAGTCAGGCCGTCGCCGGCGGCGGCCAGATCGTCGAGCGCGCGGGCGATGCCGTCCCAGGCGCGGTGCAGCTGATCGTCGCTCAGGCAGTAGGGCGGCAGCAGGTAGACGACGTTGCCGAGCGGCCGGATCAGCAGCCCGTCGCGCCCGAAGCTCTGCCGCAGGCGCGGGCCGACGGCGGCGGCATAGCCGCTGTCGCCGCCCGGCACCTCCACGTCCAGCGCCGCGATGGTGCCCTGCAGGCGCGGCCGCCGCACCAGCGGATGGTCCGCCAGCGCCGCCAGACGGTCGGCATGGATGGCGCCGATGCGGGCGCGGGCGGCGGTGCAGGCATCATCCAGCAGCAGGTCGAGGCTCGCCAGCGCCGCCGCACAGCCGAGCGGATTGGCGGTGAAGGAATGGCCGTGCAGGAAGGCGCGGTCGACGCGCTCGTCCAGGAAGGCGTCATGGATGGCGGTGGTGGTGACGGTCACCGCCATGGGCAGGAAGCCGCCGGTCAGACCCTTGGACAGGCAGACGAAATCCGGCTCCACGCCGGCGCCGAGGCAGGCGAACAGATCACCGGTGCGGCCGAAGCCGGTCATCACCTCGTCGAAGATCACCAGCACGCCCTGGGCGCGCAGGCGCTCCACCACGCCGCGCAGGAACTGCGGCCGATGCATGCGCATGCCGCAGGCGCCTTGCACCAGCGGCTCGATCAGGGCGGCGATGGTGGTGGCGCCGTGCTCGGCCAGATGGCGGTCTAGGGCGGCCAGCGCCTCCGCCTCGCGCGCCTCCACCGCCGCATCGCCCTGCCAGGTGGCGGCGACCGGCAGGATGTCCACCGGGAACAGCATCTCCTGCCAGGCGGTGAAGAAGCGGCTCGACACCCCGGCCGACATGGCGCCGACGGTATCGCCGTGATAGCCGCCGTCGAAGGCGAGGAAGCGGTTGCGCTGCCCGTCGCCGCGGTTGCCGCAGTACTGCAGGGCGATCTTCATCGCCACTTCGACCGCCGTCGACCCATTGTCGGAGAAGAACACCCGGTCGAGCCCGCCCGGCAGCAGCCCCGCCAGCCGCGACGCCAGCCGCACCGCCGGCTCGTGGGTGGTGCCGGCGAAGATCACCTGCTCCAGCCGCGCCGCCTGGGTGGCGATGGCGTCCACCAGCGCCGGGTGGGCGTGGCCGTGCAGGTTCACCCACCACGAGGAAATCAGGTCGAGCACCTGCCGCCCGTCCATGTCCTCCAGCACCGCCCCGTGCGCCCGGCGCACCACCAGCGGCTCCGGCGCCGTGTGGGCCTGGGTGAAGGGGTGCCAGACGTGGGCGCGGTCGAGGCGCAGAAGCTCGTCGCGGGTCATCGGCGGAGCGGCTCCAGGGTGAGGCGGCGGGCGAGATCGGCGACGGCGGCCGGGGTAAGCGGCGTCACATGCGGCAATTCGCCCAGGATGGTGGCGCCGCCGAAGCGGATGATGGCGTCGCGGTTGCGCGGGTTGGGCGGTCCCATCAGGATGATGCCGGCGCACGGCAGGTCGCGGCGGGCCAGGGCCTCCAGGGTCAGCAGCGTGTGGTTGATGGTGCCGAGGCCGGAACGCGCCACCACCACCACCGGCAGGGCCAGCCGCGCCATCAGGTCGGCTATGGTCTCGGTGGCGGTCAGCGGCACCAGCAGGCCGCCCGCTCCCTCCACCACCACCGGCCGCGCACGCGGCGGCAGGCGCAGCGTCGCGAGGTCGAGCACCGCCCCTTCCTCCGCCGCCGCCTGATCGGGGCTGAGTGGCGCGCGGTACGCGAACACCGTCGGCACGATGCGGTCGGGCGGCAGGTCCGCCAGGGCGGCGACGGTGCCGGCGTCCCCTTCCGGCAGGTCGGCGGTGCCGCTCTGCACCGGCTTCCAGTAGTCGCCATCCAGCGCCCGCACCAGGGCGGCGGCGGCCACCGTCTTGCCGACGTCGGTATCCGTGCCGGTGACGAAAATCCCTTTCATTACAGCGGCTTCCGGCGGAGGGCGAAGAGGACGTGGTAAGTCATGTAGACCTGCCCGTCGGGCTGTTCCAACTGCCGCAGCACCCGCCGCAGCTGGCCGGCCGACAGCGGTGCCTGATCGGCGGCGCGGGTATGGGCGCCGATGGCCTTGAGGTCGCGCAGGAAGGCATGGCCGGAGGCGCTGGCGATCACCGGCGACAGCTCCTCGACGCTGCTGCCCGGCCCCATCATGGCGGCCAGTCGGGCGGCATCGGGATAAGGCCGCTCGTAGGGCGCCACGTCGGCGCTGCGGCAGGCGGCATGCCATTCGCGGAAGGTGTCGCGGCCAAGGGTGGCGACCGCCATCCAGCCGCCCGGCCGGACGCAGGCGAACAGGCGGTCGAGGGCGCCGGCCAGATCGTCGAACCACTGCGCCGCCAGACTGGTGCAGACGAGGTCGAAGCGGTCGGCCGGGGCGTCCGGGTGCTCGCCGTCCATGACGTGGGTGGAGACGCCGGGCAGTCCGCGCGCCGCGCAGGCGGCGACCATGCCGGGGGCGATGTCGGTGGCCAGCACGCGCGGTTCCTGCAGACGGTCGACCAGCGAGGCGGTGAGGAAGCCGGTGCCGCAGCCCACCTCCAGCACCCGCGCGCCCGGCGGCAGGGGCAGGCCGGAGATGCGCACGGCCAGATCGTCGGCCACCATGCGTTGGACGCGGGCGGCGGCGTCATAGGTGTCGGCGGCGGCATCGAAGCGGGCGGCCACCCGCTGCTTCCAGCTACTCATGGTCGGGCAGAGCCTCCCGGATGAAGGCGGCGACGGCCGCCGGATCGGTGATGGGCAGCAGATGGCCGCCGGGGCGCAGGGAGGCAAGCGGAAACGCCGCCTGCGTCATGACGGTGGATACAATGGGATCGTCCGCCCCGGCCAGCGCCGCCGTATCGGCCGGCAGGGCGGATCGGCCGTCGCCGCTGCGCAAGAGGTCGAGGCCCCAGGCGAGGCGGGCGGGATCGGGCTCCGCCACCGCCGGGCCGGCGCCGCAGCGGGCGCGGAAGGCGTCAAGCACCTCGCGCGGCTGGGTGGCCAGGCGGCTCTGCATCCGCTCCACCACCCGTGCCGGGGTGGCGTGGGGGAAATCCGCCGCCGCCGTGAAGCGGGGGAAGCCGTTCACCGCCGCCAGCCGGCGCCAGCGGCCGGGCGCCTCGGTCAGCAGCCACAGCACGCCGAGCGAATGGCCGACCGCCAGATCGACCACCGGCGGCATCTCCAGCCGCGGCCGGCCGAAGAACCCGAGGTCGAGCGCCGTCACCGCCACATCGTCACCGAGCAGCGGCCGCACCCCGTCCCACAGGGAGGCATCGAAACCCCAGCCATGCACCAGCGCCACCGTGCGGGTCATGGCGCCGTCACCGCGGTCGTCAGGGCGTCGATCAGCGCCGCCACTTCAGCCTCGCCATGGGCGGCGGAGAGGGCGATGCGCAGGCGGCTGCCGCCGGCCGGCACGGTGGGCGGACGGATCGCCACCACCAGATGGCCGGCCTCTTCCAGCGCCCGGGCGGCGGCCAGGGCTGCCCGCTCCTCCCCCAGCACCGCCGGCACGATCTGCGTGGTCGAGCCGCAGGTGTCGAGGCCGCGCGCCGCCAGCGCCGCCCGCACCCGGGCGCCATGACCGGCCAGACGCTCCCGCTCCGCCTCCAGCTGCGGCACCAGCTCCAGGGCGGCGTCGATGGCGCCCAGCACCGGCGGCGGCAGGGCGGTGGAGTAGATGAAGCCGGCGCAGCGGTTGACCAGCCAGTCGCGCAGCCGCGCCGAACACGCCACATAGGCGCCGAAGCCGCCCAGCGCCTTGCCGAAGGTGCCCATCACCAGGTCGATGCGGCCGGCCACGCCCGCCTCCGCCGTCAGCCCGCGCCCCTGCGGGCCGAGCACGCCGGTGGCATGGGCCTCGTCGACATAGAGGAAGCAGCCGTGCCGCTCCGCCAGGTCGCAGAGGGTCGGCAGGTCGGCGCGGTCGCCGTCCATGCTGAACACGCTTTCAGTGACGATAAAGCGCGGCCCCGGCTCCCCCTCATGCTTGCGCAGAAGGTCAGCCAGATGCTGCATGTCGTTGTGACGGAAGCGGATTTGCCGCACGCCCGCCGCCTTCAGCCCTTCGTGCATGCTGGCGTGGGCCAGGCGGTCGACGAACACCAGCGGCGCCGAGCCGGCCAGTTCCGGCAGCAGCAGGGCGCTCAGCACCGCCTCGTTGGCCTGGAAGCCGGAGTTGAGGATCAGCGCCGCCTCGCTGCCCTTGAAGGCCGCCAGCCGCGCTTCCACCTCGGCATGCAGGTCGAAGGTGCCGCAGACGAGGCGCGAGGCGGTGGCACCCACGCCCCACTCCGCCGCCCACGCCTGGGCGCGGGCGATCAGCGCCGGGTGGCGGGCGAGGCCGAGGTAGTCGTTGGAGGAGAAGTTGACCAGCCGGCGGCCGTCGCGCTCCACCGTCATGGCGCCGCCGCCGGGCTCCACCACCACGGGCCGCACCGGACGCAGCGACCGGCGGCGGCCGGCGGCATCCAGGTCGGCAAGCCGCCCGTCCAGGCGGCGGAGGATCTCGGGGTCCATGGGGCGGCGGGATCTCGGCCGGTTCGCTGATCGGGGCCGACGATTACCAGCACCGCCCGGCCGCCGCAAGACCCGGCGACGGCCGCCGGCGGTGAGCAGCGCGTGTCACGGCGCGGCAGGCGGCGGCGGTTCGCGCACCACGTGCACGGTGCGGCGCATGTGCACGTCGCGCTGCGGGTAGGGCACGGTGATGCCGTTGGCCTTGAGCGCGTCCCACAGGGCCAGCAGCACCTCGCCGGTGACGTTGACGACGCCGTTGGGCGCATCGCAGATCCAGAACCGCAGGATGAACTCGTGCCCGTCGTGGCCGAGGGCGTTCAGGTGGCAGACCGGCTGCGGCTTCGCCACCACCCGCGCCGGCCGCGACGCCGCCTCCACCGCCAGCGCCCGCACCATATGCGGGTCGGCGTCGTAGGAGACGGCAAAGCCCACCTGCAGCCGCACCAGATCGTCGGTATGCGACCAGTTGACCACGTGGTTGGTGATGAACTCCTCGTTGGGGATGAGGATTTCCTTGCGGTCGCGGGTGACCAGCGACACGAACCGTGCCTGCATGGCGATGACCCAGCCGAAGGTGCCGTCGACCTCGATCACGTCGCCCGGCTTGACGCTGCGGTCCATGAGCAGCACCACGCCGGCCACCAGATTGGCCACCACCCGCTGCAGCCCAATGCCGATGCCGAGCCCGAGGCCGCCGCCGAAGATGGCCAGCGCCGTCATGTCCACCCCGATGGCGTTCAAGGCCAGCAGCACCGCCAGCCCGACCAGGGAAAAGCGCAGCAGCTTGCCGATCAGCACCCGGATGGACGGGCTGATGTCGCCCAGCATCTGCAGCTTGCGGTCGGTGATGGTGACCAGCAGCGTCGCCAGCCACAGCAGCACCGCCAGCCACAGCACCCCCTGCACCACCAGCAAGGCCGACAGCCGCACCTGCCCCACCTGCAGCGCCATGGCATCCAGCACCCGCACCGTCGGGCCGTAAAGGTTGGTGATGTCGAGCGCCGCCAGCGTCCACACCACCACCGTGGCGGCCCGGCGGGCAAGGCGGTTATGCAGGATGGAGGTGGCGACGCGAATGACGATCCACGCCGTCAGCAGGCTCGACAGCACGCCCAGCACGCGGGCGTATTCCAGCGGGCCGTAGAACACGATGGCGCGGCCGGCCAGGCTCACCAGCACGGCGAACAGGATGAGGCGAAGCTGCTTGGTCAGCGTCCATGCCACCCGCTGCACCGGCCGCACGGTCTTGAGCCGCACCACCCAGCGCTGCGCCAGTGGCCGCAGCCGGGCGGCCAGCACGGTGGCCAGCAGCCACAGCAGCACCGCCAGCACCACCTGCGCCGCCACCGGGGCGATGAAGACATAAAGCCGCACCCATTCCACGCCCTCGCGCGCCGTCTCTACCCAGGCCTGCCAGTCGGGCAGCGGCAGATCGTCCAGCGGTGGGTCCGGCGGGGCGGATGACGGCGGCGGAGACGGCGGCACGGCGATCTTCCGGATGACGTGCAATTGGACCTGGATCGTCAACGCCTGGACGAAGTGCTTGGTCTCACGTGGATTTGCGGTCAATTTCTGGCATAATTGGAAACCCTGCGGCCCTACCCGTTCGTTTAATGCCTACCCGCAACGCAGGGAGGTGCCACCATGCCACGCCACATCCGCCTCATCCGCCTCGGCCTTGCTGCCGCAGCCCTCGCCCTGCCGTTCGGCCCCCTCGCCGCCGAGACCAGCCGCCCCGATGCGGTGCTGCCGGTGGAGACGCCGCTGACCTCCCCCAACGCCGGCGCCGTCACTCTGGCGCTGCCGCAGGCCGATCCGGCGGTGCGCAGCTTCTATCAGGCCCGCCTGGATTCGCCGGTGTGGCACGACGGCGGCCAGTGGGTGCCGGCCGCCGCCGGGATGCTGGCGGTGATGGCGCAGGCGGGCGACCATGGGCTCGACCCCGCCCACTACCTGCCGCAGCCGCCGGCGGAGATGCTGGCGGCGCCGCCCTCCGACGCGCTGGACGTGACGCTGACCGAGGCGCTGCTGCATTACGTGCGCGACGTCACCTCCGGCCGCATTCCGCCCAAGGACCGGCCGGACCACCGCTACCCCCACGGCGAGCCGCCGGAGGAAGCGACGGCGGCGCTGCGCCTCGCCCAGGTGCTGGCCGATCCCGACCCGGCGGCGGCCCTGGCGGCGGTGCAGCCGGCCGACCCCGCCTATGCCCGGCTGAAGGACCTGCTGGCGGAGCTGCGCCGGCAGCGCGACGCGACCGGCGGCTGGCCGGTGATCCCCGACGGTCCCAGCGTGCGGGAAGGCGAGCGCGACCCGCGGCTGTCGTCGGTGCAGGCGTCGCTCATGCTGCACGGCGACCTGGATGCCGCCGTGGTGCAGGACCGGCTGCGGCCGGAGGTCTACGACCGGCTGCTGGTGGAGGCGGTGAAGCGCTTCCAGGCCCGCCACGGCATCACCGTTGACGGCATCCTCGGCCGCGACACCGTGCGCACCCTCAACGTCCCCATCGACGACCGCATCCGGCAGGTGGTGGCCACCATGGAGCGCCTGCGGTGGGACCCGCCGCCGCCCGCCGCCGGTAAGTTCATCGAGGTCAACGTCCCCGACTACCGCCTTGTCGGCTATGACAGCGGCAGCCCGGCCCTGACCATGACGGTGGTGGTCGGCACCGACGAGAACCGCACGCCGCTGTTCACCGACTACATGGACAACGTGGTGCTGAACCCGACCTGGACGGTGCCGCTGTCCATCGCCCGCAACGAGCTGCTGCCCAAGCTGCGGCGCGACCCCGGCTACACCCAGGGCCGCAACATGGACATCTTCGCCGGCTGGAGCCACGACGCCGCGCGCATCGACCCGTGGGCGGTGGACTGGCACGCCATGAGCGCCAGCCGGCTGTCCTACCGCTTCGTCGAACGGGCGGGGCCGGGCAATGCCCTCGGCCTGGTGCGCTTCTCTCTCAACAACGACTTCGCCATCTACCTGCACGACACCCCGTCGAAGAGCCTGTTCAACCGGCCGCACCGCGCCTTCAGCCATGGCTGCGTGCGGGTGGAGGATTACGACGCGCTGCTCGGATTCGTCGCCGGCCCGGTGGCCGAACGGGCCCGCCAGCAGCTCGCCACCGGCCGCACCATGACCATCCGCCTGCCCCAGAACGTGCCCGTGCGCATGGTCTATCACACCGCCTGGGTGGGGGAGGACGGACGGCCCCAGTTCCGCCGGGATGTTTACGATCTCGACCCTGAAGTGGTGCAACGGATGCGGGAAGGCGGCAGGAAGTTGATCGCGCTGAAGCCGCAGGAGATCGGCGCCCGCTGAAAAAAGGGCTGAAATCTGCCCTCGGGGAGGCATTGTTTTTCTTGATCCCGAGAGTCTCTCGCACCTACCATGGGCGCCAGCGGAGGTCGGAAACCTTAATATCCGGCCCCGTGCTTCGAGAGAGATTCAGAGAGTGAGGGAACGATGCTCCGACCCTGGACCGCCGCCCGTTCGGGCGGATCGGCCCTGAGCCGCCGCGCCGTGCTCACGGGCCTGGCCGGCCTCGCCGCCGCCGCCACGTTCGTCACCGCCACCGGCCCAGCTTCCGCCGCCATCCCCCGCATCCCGTCCAGTCCCGGACGCCTCCGCTTCAACAATCTGCATACCGGCGAAACGCTGGATGTGACCTACCGGGAAAAGGGCACCTACCTGCCCGACGCGCTGAGCGAGATGAACCGCATCCTGCGCGACCACCGCACCGGCGATGTCCACGAAATCGACCCTGCCCTGTTCGATATTCTCGTGGACCTCTCCCGCGCGGTGGACAAGCCCAAGGGGACGTTCAACATCATCTCCGGCTACCGCTCGCCGAAGACCAACGCCATGCTGGCCTCGGCCTCCGGCGGGGTTGCCAAGCGCAGCCTGCACATGGACGGCATGGCCATCGACATCTCCATGGACGGCGCCGGCCTGAAGCACCTGCGCGACGCGGCCATCGGCCTGCAGCGCGGCGGCGTCGGCTTCTATCCCAAGAGCGGCTTCGTCCACGTCGATACCGGCCGCGTCCGCAGCTGGTGACGATGCCTGCCGCGCCCGCCATTGCCCTTCGTCGGCAGTGGCGGCGCGGCGCAGCGTCGCCGGGGCCACAGTGGCCCTTGGCGGCGGCCGCGTCCGACTGTCACACTGGGGCATTGCTCCCCCAGCGTTGAAGGACGCCGATGACCGCCATCACCCCGTTCCACCTCGCCTTCCCCGTCACCGACCTGACCGAGGCGCGCCGCTTCTACGGCGAAATCCTGGGCTGCCCGGAGGGTCGCTCCAGCGATGAATGGATCGACTTCAGCCTCTACGGCCACCAGATCGTCGCCCACACCGCCGGCGAGGTCAGCCGCAAGCACCACAATCCGGTCGACGGCCATGACGTGCCGGTGCCGCACTTCGGCGTCGTGCTGCCGTGGGCCGAGTGGGAAGCCCTGGCCGCCCGCGTGAAGGAAGCCGGCATCAGCTTCGTGATCGAGCCCTACATCCGCTTCAAGGGGCAGGTCGGCGAGCAGGGCACCATGTTCTTCTACGATCCCTTCGGCAATGCGCTGGAGTTCAAGACCTTCAAGGACATGGACCAGCTGTTCGCGAAGTGACGCGGCGGCCCGGCAGCGGTGCCGCCGTCACCCGCCGCTGCCGGGCGGCAGTTCGTTGCCGAAGATGCGGTGGTGAACGATCATCCCCGGCCGGATGCCCAGGCGGTCCACCGTGCCCGCCGCCACCTCCAGCACGCCGCGCACCGGCTCCATGGTGCCGCGCGGGCGCAGGTCGCCGGGCTGGGCGTCGGCCTCGATGTGCAGCACCACGCCGTCGGCGGCGATGAACAGCATGTCGAGGGGGATGAGGGTGTTCTTCATCCACATGAAGGCCGGCTGCGGCCGGTGGTAGTCGAACAGCATGGCGCTGTCGTCGCCCAGGCGGTCGCGGTACATGAGGCCGATGGCCCGCTGCTCCGGCGTTTCGGCGATTTCGGCCATGAAGGTCACCGGCCCGCGCGGCGTCTGCACCACCACCGGCTCCGCCTCCAGCGACTGCGGCTGCCCGCCATGGGCGTACCCCGATACCGTCACAAGCAGCGCGAGAAGAAGACTACGGAAAACGTTCAGCATACAGCACCTCGGGTACGGGAGAGCCGGTGATCTTTTACCGGCATTTGAAGGGTTTTTGAACAGTAGTTCATGGCCGTCACTGCCTGCCCCAGGAAAGACACGGCGCTGCAAGCGGCTTTACTGTGGCACTTTGGCGGGTGCTTTGCTATGCTCCTTTTGTCGAGCATTGCAGTAGACTCGCAGCCTGCTTTCGTTCGATGCGACCCGGTACCGTACCAGTTTCACCCGCTGGCGGTACCGCCGGCGTCGGGCCGCCCCAGTCAGCCCATCTGCCGGCCCGTCCCGGACCCGAGAAGAGAAACGCCGCGCGGCAGCCTGCGCGGCGTTTCTTGTTGCGCCCGGCCGCCGCCGCCGCTTGACCCCCGCCGCGACCGCCGTCATAGTCGCGCCCATCACCGGGGGGAGCCGGCATCATCCGGCTGAGAGGTCTTCACGCGGAAGACGACCCCTAGCATCGGCTGGAACCTGATCCGGGTCATACCGGCGTAGGGACGCGTGAAGACAGGCCATGACGCCACCTGCTTTCCGGCCCGCCGCCGGGCCATCCGCCTCCGCCTCCTGCCCTGAGACGGCATCCGCCGCCGCCCCGGCCGTCCACGTCCACGCCGCCCGGCTGGAGTGGCGCGACACCGCCCTGTTCGACGCGCTCGACTTCACCATGGCCGCCGGCCGCTGGACCTGCCTGCTCGGCCCGAGCGGGGTCGGCAAGTCCACCCTGCTGCGTCTGGTGGCGGGCCTCGCCCCCGCCCATGCCGACAGCCGCGTCACCTGCGGCGACGGCCTGCCGCTGACCGGGCGGGTCGCCTACATGGCCCAGACCGACCTGCTGCTGCCGTGGCTGTCCGTTCTCGACAACGCCCTGCTTGGCGCCCGGCTGCGCGGCGACCGGCCGGACCGCGCCCGCGCCCTGGCGCTGCTGGAGGCGGTCGGCCTGGCGGCAGCGGCGGTCAAGCGGCCGGCAGAGCTGTCCGGCGGCATGCGGCAGCGGGTGGCGCTGGTGCGGACGCTGATGGAAGACCGGCCCGTGATCCTGATGGACGAGCCGTTCTCCGCCCTGGATGCCGTCATCCGCCTGCGGCTGCAGGCGCTGGCCGCCGACCTGCTGCGCGGCCGCACGGTGCTGCTGGTCACCCACGACCCGCTGGAGGCGCTGCGCCTCGGCGACCGCATCCACGTTCTGTCCGGCCGCCCGGCCCGCCTCGATGCGCCGCTGGAGCCGCCGGGGCCGACGCCGCGGCCGGTGGACGACCCGCAGCTGCTGGCCCTGCAGGCGGAGCTGCTCGCCCGCCTGACCGCCGCCGCCGGAGCGGAGGCGGAGGCCGCGCCATGAGCCTGCCCGCCCGCCTCGCCCGCACCACAGTCACCGTCGCCGGCCTCGCCGGTCTGTGGCACCTCGGCCATCTGGCGGCGGGCGGACGCAGCTATCTGCTGCCGTCGCCGTGGCAGACCGTCACCACCCTGGTGGAGCGCTGGGACACCATCATCGGCCATGCCGGGGTGACGGCGCTGGAGATCGTGCTCGGCCTTGCCCTCGGCTGCCTGCTCGGCGTCGGCACGGCGCTGCTGCTGGCCCTGTTCCGGCCGGTGCGGCAGTGGCTGATGCCGGTGCTGGTGGTCAGCCAGGCGATCCCCGTCTTCGCCATCGCGCCGCTGCTGGTGCTGTGGCTCGGCTACGGCCTCGGCAGCAAGGTCGCCATGGCCATGCTGATCATCTACTTCCCCGTCACCGCCGCCTTCTTCGACGGCCTGCGCCGCACCGATATCGGCTGGCTGGACCTCGCCCGCGTCATGGGCGGCGGCCGCTGGGCGGTGCTGTGGCGCATCCGCCTGCCGGCCGCCCTGCCCGCCTTCGCCTCCGGCCTGCGGGTGGCGACGGCGGTGGCGCCCATCGGCGCCGTGGTGGGGGAGTGGGTGGGCTCCTCGGCCGGGCTCGGCTACCTGATGCTGCACGCCAACGCCCGCATGCAGGTGCCGCTGATGTTCGCCGCCCTGCTGGTGCTGGCGGCCTTTTCCATCACCCTTTACGCGCTGGTCGATGCCGCCCTGCGCCGGGCCCTGCCCTGGGTGCCCGACGACCAGCGCCAGCCCTGACCCCAGAGACGCCTCACACCCCCTTGACCAGGAAGGAGACATTGATGCTGACCCGCCGCCTGTCCCGCCTCGCCTGCGCCGCCGTCGCGGCCGCCGGCCTCGGCCTTGCCGCCGCCGCGCCGGCCGCCGCCGCCGACAAGCTGACGGTGCTGCTCGACTGGTTCGTGAACCCCGACCACGCGCCGCTGGTGGTGGCGCAGCAGAAGGGCTTCTTCGCCGAGCGCG
Source organism: Caenispirillum bisanense (assembly GCF_039523075.1). Taxonomy (NCBI): domain Bacteria; kingdom Pseudomonadati; phylum Pseudomonadota; class Alphaproteobacteria; order Rhodospirillales; family Novispirillaceae; genus Caenispirillum; species Caenispirillum bisanense. The sequence goes on along the minus strand of NZ_BAAAEP010000002.1, from coordinate 18,452 downwards.
GCCTGGAGGTCGATCTGGTGGCGCCCGCCGACCCCAACGATCCGCCCAAACTGGTGGCCGCCGGCCGCGCCGACATCGCCGTCGGCTATCAGCCGCAACTGCACTTGCAGGCGGCGGAAGGGCTGCCGCTGAAGCGCATCGGCACTCTGGTGGCGACGCCCCTCAACTCGCTGGTGACCCTGCAGGAGAGCGGCATCGACAGCCTGGCGGACCTGAAGGGCAAGAAGGTCGGCTTCTCCGTCGGCGGGTTCGAGGACGCGCTGCTCGGCGCCATGCTCGCCTCGGCCGGCCTCGGCCTGAAGGACGTGGAGCTGGTGAACGTGAACTTCGCCCTGTCCCCGGCCCTGCTGTCGGGTCAGGTGGACGCGGTGATCGGCGCCTTCCGCAACTTCGAACTGAACCAGCTGTCCATCGAGGGCCACACCGGCGTCGCCTTCTACCCCGAAGAACACGGCGTGCCGCCCTATGACGAGCTGGTGCTGCTGGCCAATGCGGAGCGCATCGCCGACCCGCGCCTGCCCCGATTCCTCGACGCGGTGGAACAGGGCACCCACTACCTGCTGAACCATCCTGAAGAAAGCTGGCAGCTGTTCATCAAGGCCTACCCCGACCTCAATGACGAGCTGAACCGCCGCGCCTGGGCCGACACCCTGCCCCGCTTCGACCTTACCCCGGCGGCGCTCGACTCCGCCCGCTATCGCCGCTTCGCCGCCTTCCTCCAGGCCCAGGGCCTGATCGCCGCCCAGCCGGAGCTGAGCCGCTACGCGGTGGAACTGCCGCGCGAATAGCCTGCCTCCCGCCGCGCTCCGCTGGTGCGAAACCGGCGGAAATGCGGCGAGTCATTGCGCCGCGCGCGTCCGCCGGGACAGGACGTTGCGCGGCGCCGCTGCGGCGGTCAATCTTTTCGCTTGGATGAACGAGCCCAAGGGTTCTATTTTCCCCCATCCCGTCGCCCGCACCCGTGGGCGCTGCCTGCCGCATTTTCCGGAGTTTGCTCGTGGTTCACGCCGCCGGCCTCGGGTTAGCCCTGTTCGCCCTCTGGCTTCTGCTGTCGGGGTACTTCCTGCCCCTGCTGCTCGGCCTGGGGGTGGCGTCGTGCGTGGTCATCGTGTGGATCCTGCACCGCATGGATGCCATCGATCACGAATCCTTCCCCATCCGCATGCAGTTGCGCGGCCTGACCTACTGGCCGTGGCTGATGAAGGAAATCGTCAAGAGCAACCTGACGGTCGCCGGCATCATCCTCAATCCGCGGCTGCCCATCTCGCCGACCGTGCGCCCGGTGCGTGCCAGCCAGGCGACCGACATGGGGCGGGTGATCTATGCCAACTCCATCACCCTGACGCCGGGCACCATCTCGGTCCACATGGCCGACGAGGAAATCCTGGTCCACGCCCTGACCCGCGACGGTGCCGAGAGCTTCGACGACCCGGAGATGGACCGCCGCGTCACCCGGCTGGAGGGCCCCGCCGCATGATGTTCGCCGCCGCCACTGCCGCCATCCTGGTGACCATGGCGCTCGCCCTGGCGCGCGCCTTCATGGGGCCGAGCGTGTGGGACCGCATCCTGGCCGCCAACATGATCGGCACCAAGACCGTGCTGCTGATCTCCGTCCTCGGCTTCCTGACCGAGCGGCCGGAATGGGGCGACATCGCGCTCGCCTACGCCCTCATCAACTTCATCGGCATGATCGCGGTGATGAAGTTCTTCCGGTACCAGGGGCTGGTGGCGCCCTCGCCGGACCGCGACGACCGCGGCGACATCTGAGGCCGGAGACAACGCCATGGACCTCACCCTGCTGCGCGACGGCCTGAGCTGGGCCCTGCTGCTCACCGGCTCCTTCTTCCTGGTGGTGGGAGCGGTGGGCGTGCTGCGCATGCCCGACTTCTACACCCGCATGCACGCCGCCTCGCTGACCGACACCCTGGCCGCCATCGGCATCCTGGGCGGGCTGATGCTGCAGGGCGGGCTGACCATCGTCACCATCAAGCTGGTGCTGATCCTCGCCTTCCTGCTGCTGACCAGCCCGGTGGCGAGCCACGCCCTGGCCGCCGCCGCCCTCAGCCAGGGCCACAAGCCGCTGCTCGCCAAGCCCGACGGCACCCTGCAGCCGACGGCGGTGGAGCTGCCGGCGGAAGCCGACATCGTGGAGACCCGGCCATGATCGCCGTCGTCGACGTCGCCCTGCTGCTGTTCCTGGTGGTGACGGCGCTCGCCATCGTGCGCATGCACAACCTGTTCGGCATCGTCATGACCATGGGCATCTTCAGCCTGCTGTCGGCGGCCATCTTCACCACCCTGGACGCGGTCGACGTCGCCTTCACCGAGGCGGCGGTGGGCGCCGGCATCTCCACCGTGCTCATGCTCGGCACCCTGGCGCTGACCGGCCGCTTCCAGAAGCCGGCGCGGCGCACCAACCACCTGTCCGCCCTGGCGGTGGTGGTGGTGACGGGTGCGGCGCTGATGTACGGCACCTACGACATGCCGGCCTTCGGCGACCCGGAAAGCCCGGTGCAGCAGAACCGCGTGGCGGAGCGCTACATCGTTGACTCGGCGCGCGAGATCGGCGTGCCCAACCTGGTGACCTCGGTGCTCGCCAGCTACCGCGGCTATGACACCCTGGGCGAGACGACGGTGGTGTTCACCGCCGCCGTTGCCGTCCTGCTGCTGCTCGGCCGCACCCGGCGGGAGCGCCAGGAGCTGACGGAGCGGGCGCGGCGTCTGGCGGCGCAGGGCGAGGCGCAACGAGCGGCGGAGCCCAAGGCGGCGGAGGACGGCAGCCCGTGAAGTACAATCCCATCCTGCGCGCGACGGCCAAGTACCTCATCGGGCCGATCATGCTGTTCGCGCTCTATGTCCAGTTCCATGGCGACTTCGGGCCCGGCGGCGGCTTCCAGGCCGGCGTGTTCTTTGCCGTTGCCTTCATCCTCTATGCCCTGATCTTCGGCGTCACCAACGCCCGGCGGGTCGCGCCCATGTGGCTGCTGCGCCTGCTGTCGGCCTTCGGCGTGCTGCTGTTCGGAGGCGTCGGCGTGGTCAGCATGATGCTGGGCGGCCCCTTCCTCGACTACAGCGTGCTGTCGCACGACCCCGAGCACGGCCAGCACCTGGGCATCCTGCTGGTGGAGGCCGGGGTCGGCATCACGGTGGCGGCGGTGATGATGCTGCTGTTCTTCTCCTTCACGGGGCGCAAGGCATGACCGGCATCGTGGAGATCATCATCGACCACTGGAACTACTGGATCTTCATCATCCTGATGATGATCGGGTTCTATGTGGTCATCGCCCGCGGCAACCTGGTGAAGAAGCTGGTCGGCCTGAACATCTTCCAGACCAGCGTCTTCCTTCTGTACATCAGCATGGGCAAGGTGGAGGGCGGCACCGCCCCCATCCTGGTCGCCGAGGAGGTGGCCGAGGCCGGCCCCGTGCTCTACACCAACCCGCTGCCGAGCGTGCTGATCCTTACCGCCATCGTGGTCGGCGTGGCGACCACGGCGCTCGGCCTTGCGCTGGCGGTGCGCGTCAAGGAGACCTACGGAACCGTGGAGGAGGACGAGATCATCGACCTCGACCGTGACGAGGACGCCGCCGAACTGGCCCGCCGCGATGCGGCCGCGGCCGCCGCCGCCGGCGTCGTCACGCCGGCCAAGCCGACGGAGGGCGCCGCGTGATCCTCGCCAACCTCGCCGCCCTGCAGGTGGTGGTGCCGCTGCTGTCGGCCCCCATCGGCATCGCCCTGCGGCGGCCGACCCTTGCCTGGGCCTGGGCGACCCTTGTGGCGGTCGCCGCCTTCGCCTGCTCCATCGGGCTGTTCTTCCAGGTGCAGGCCACCGGCACCATCTCCTACGCCATCGGCAACTGGCCGGCGCCGTGGGGGATCGAGTACCGGGTCGATGCGCTGTCGTCCTACATGCTGGTCCTCATCTCCGGCATCGCCGCCGCCGTGCTGCTCTATGCGCGGGAATCGGTCGAGGCCGAGATCGACGAAGGCCGCATCTACCTGTTCTACGTCGCCTACCTGCTGTGCCTTGCCGGCCTGCTCGGCATGGTCATCACCGGCGACGCCTTCAACGTCTTCGTGTTCCTGGAAATTTCGTCGCTGTCGAGCTACGCCATGATCGCCCTCGGACGGTCGCGGCGGGCCATTTCGGCGGCCTACCACTACCTGATCCTTGGCACCGTCGGCGCCACCTTCTACGTCATCGGCCTCGGCATCGTGTACATGCTGACCGGCACGCTCAACATGGGCGACCTGGCGACGCTGATGGAACAGGCGGCCGGCTACCGCACGCTGGAGGTGGCGCTGGCCTTCTTCACCGTCGGCCTGGCGCTGAAGCTGGCGCTGTTCCCGCTGCACAAGTGGCTGCCCGACGCCTATACCTACGCCCCCTCGGTGGTGACCGCCTTCCTCGCCTCGACCGCCACCAAGGTGGCGCTCTACGTGATGATCCGGGTGTTCTTCTCGGTGTTCGGGGCGGCCTATCTGGTGGAGGGCATTCCGGTCGCGACGGTGCTGATGGTGCTGGCGCTGGCGGCCATGTTCTCCGGCTCGGCCGTCGCCATCTGGCAGACCGACATCAAGCGCAGCCTCGCCTATTCGTCGGTGGCGCAGATCGGCTACATGGTGCTCGGCGTGTCGCTGATCACCGTCGCCGGCATGACCGCCGGCCTGCTGCACCTGTTCAACCACGCGCTGATGAAGGGCGCCCTGTTCCTGGCGCTGGGGGCGGTGTTCCTGCGCATCGGCTCGGTCCACATCAAGGACATGGAGGGCATCGCCCGCCAGATGCCGCTGACCATGGCGGCCTTCGTCATCGGCGGCCTGTCGCTGATCGGTGTGCCGCTGACCGCCGGCTTCATTTCCAAGTGGTACCTGATGATGGCCGCCTTCCAGAGCGGCCTGTGGTGGCTGGCGGTGCTGATCGTGCTGTCGAGCCTGCTGGCCGTCATCTATGTCTGGCGCGTGGTAGAGGCGGCCTATCTGCGGCCGCGGCCGCCGGGGGCGGTGCAGGCGCGCGAGGCGCCGTGGTCCATGCTGGTGCCCATGTGGGGCATGGCGCTCGCCAACATCTGGTTCGGACTTGATACCCGCTTCAGCATGGGCGCCGCCGAAGCCGCCGCCCGCGCCGCCCTGGGAGGCGCCGGATGAGCCCGCTTCTGTGGATTCTCGTGACGCCGCTGCTGGGCGGCGTCGGCATTGCGCTCGCCGGCCGCCAGCCGAACCTGCGTGAAGGCGTCACCCTGCTCACTGCCGGCGCCCTGCTGGTGCAGGTGTGGATGCTGCTGCCCGAGGTGCTGGCCGGCGCCCGGCCGGAGGCAGTGCTGTTCGACGTGGTGCCGCATGTGCCGCTGGCCTTCGCGGTGGAACCGCTCGGCATGATCTTCGCCGCCGTCGCCGGCAGCCTGTGGATCGTCAACAGCGTCTATTCCATCGGCTACATGCGGGGGAACAAAGAGCACAACCAGACCCGCTTCTACCTGTGCTTCGCCATCTCGCTGTCGGCCGCCATGGGCATTGCCTTCGCCGGCAACCTGTTCACGCTGTTCGTGTTCTACGAGGTGCTGACGCTCTCGACCTATCCGCTGGTCACCCACCACGGCAACGCCGCGGCGCGGGAAGGCGGGCGCACCTACCTCGGCATCCTCATCTCCACCTCCATCGCCCTGCTGCTGACCGCCATCGTCTGGACCTGGGTCGCCACCGGCACCACCGATTTCCGCCCCGGCGGCATCCTGGCCGGTGCGGTGCAGGGGCCGGAAGTGGGGCTGCTGCTGTTCCTGTTCATGTTCGGCATCGGCAAGGCCGCCCTGATGCCCATTCACCGCTGGCTGCCGGCCGCCATGGTGGCGCCGACCCCGGTCTCCGCCCTGCTGCATGCGGTGGCGGTGGTGAAGGCGGGCGTGTTCAGCGTCGTGAAGGTGATCGTCTACGTCTTCGGCATCGACCTGCTGGCCGCCGAGCCGAGTGCCGAGTGGCTGCTCTATGCCGCCGGGGCGTCCATCATCATCGCCTCGCTGATCGCCCTGCAGCAGGACAACCTGAAGCGCCGGCTGGCCTATTCCACCGTCAGCCAGCTGTCCTACGTCACCCTGGCCGCCGCCATCCTGGCGCCGCTGTCGGTGATGGGGGCGGCGCTGCACATCGCCGCCCATGCGCTTGGCAAGATCACCCTGTTCTTCGCCGCCGGCTCCATCTACACCGCCGCCCACAAGACCAAGGTGAGCGAGCTGAACGGCATCGGCCGCCGCATGCCGTGGACCATGGCCGCCTTCACCATCGGCGCCCTGTCGATGATCGGCCTGCCGCCGACCGCCGGCTTCCTGTCCAAGTGGTACATGCTGATGGGCGCCTATGACCGGGCGGCGTGGTTCGCCATCGGCGTCATCATGCTGTCGACGCTGCTCAACGCCGCCTACTTCCTGCCCATCGTCTATGCCGCCTTCTTCCGCAAGGAGGCGCCGCACGGCCATGCCGATGCCCACGGGCATGGACACGGCCACGGCAAGGGTCACGGCCACGGCCACCACGACGACCATGACCACGGCGAGGCGCCGCTGCCCATCGTGCTGGCGCTGTGTACCACCGCCGCCGGCACGGTGCTGCTGTTCTTCCTGGCCGACGTGCCGTTGTCCCTGGCCCGCCAGCTGATCGGAGGAGCGCCATGAGCGACCGCCAGCCGCCCCGCCCCTCGCCCGCCGGTGCCGCCGCGCCGGCCGGCGGCGACACCCTGGCCCCCGCCACCCGGCGGCTGCTGGCCATCGTCGGCGCCGTCGTGCTGGTGGCGCTGATCGTCGCCGACCCGTTCGTCGAGGGGCATCCGCACTTCGGCGTCGACGGCACCTTCGCCTTCTACGCCTGGTTCGGCTTCGCCGCCGCCGTGGCGGTGGTGATCGTCGCCAAGGTGGTGGGCGTCTTCCTGCAGCGGACGGACAGCTACTATGATCAGTGACCTGCTCCCGCCCGGCGTGCTGCTCATCCTGGGCGGCGCCCTGCTGCCCTTCGTGCGCGGCCCGCTGCGCGCCGCCGTGCTGCTGGTGGCGCCGCTGCTGACGCTCGCCGCCGTGTGGACGGTGCCCGACGGCGTGGTGATGACCGCCGGCTTCCTCGACTACACCCTGCAGGTGGTGGAAGGCGACCGGCTGTCGCGGCTGTTCGGCATCGTGTTCGCCCTGGCGGCCTTCGGCGGCGGCCTGTTCGCCCTGCGGCAGGACTTCACGCGCGAGCTGGCCGCCGCCTACGTCTATGCCGGCAGTTCCATCGGCGTGGTGTTCTCCGGCGACCTGATCACCCTGTTCGTGTTCTGGGAGATCATGGCCATCGCCTCGACGGTGGTGGTGTGGTCGGGCAACAGCGCCCGCAGCGCCCGCGCCGGCATGCGCTACATCCTGGTCCACCTGCTGGGCGGCGTGCTGCTGATGGCGGGCCTGGCGGCGCACATCGTCGACACCGGCTCCATCGACGCGACGCGGCTGCTGCCCTCCACCCTCGGCAGCTGGCTGATGCTGGCCGGCATCCTGGTCAATGCCGGGGCGCCGCCGCTGTGGGCCTGGGTGGCCGATGCCTACCCGGAAGCCTCGTGGTCGGGGGCGGTGTTCCTGTCCGCCTTCACCACCAAGACCGCTGTCTACGTGCTGATCCGCCTCTATCCCGGCACCGAGATCCTGGTGTGGATCGGGCTGGCGATGATCTTCTACGGCGTCATCTATGCGCTGCGCGAGAACGACATGCGGCGCATCCTGGTCTATTCCATCGTCAACCAGGTCGGCTTCATGGTGACGGCCGTCGGCATCGGCACCGAGACGGCGCTGAACGGCGCCGCCGCCCATGCCTTCGCCCACATCCTCTACAAGGCGGTGCTGCTGATGAGCGCCGGCGCCGTGCTGTACCAGACCGGCGGCGTCGGCAAGTGCACGCAGCTGGGCGGCCTTGCCCGCTCCATGCCCTTCACCACCGCCGCCGCCATCATCGGCGCCCTGTCCATCTGCGCCTTCCCGCTGACCTCGGGCTTCGTCAGCAAGTCGATGATCATCGACGCCGCCGGGGCGGAGCACATGGCCGCCGCCTGGTTCCTGCTGGAGGCCGCCTCGGCCGCCGCCATCCTTTATGTCGGCCTGCGCTTCGTGTGGTTCGTGTTCTTCGACCGCGACAGCGGCCTGCGCCCGGCCGATCCGCCGCTCAGCATGAAGGCCGCCATGGGCCTGATGGCAGCGCTGTGCCTGATCCTCGGCGTGTGGCCGCAGCCGCTCTATGACCTGCTGCCCTACCCTGTGGATTACGTGCCCTACACGGTCAGCCATGTGGTGCACCAGTTGCAGCTGCTGCTGTTCGCCGCCGCGGTGTTCTTCCTCACCCTGCCGCTGACCCGGCCGCGGGAGGGCATCACGCTCGACTTCGACTGGTTCTACCGCCGCTTCGGTCTGATGCTGGCGCGCGAGCTGGGCATCGCCACCGGCCGCGCCGGACAGAGCCTGCTCGGCAGCGGCAAGGCAGTGCTGCGCCGCTTCGTCGGCTTCGTCGAGACCCACCACGGCCCCGGCGGCCTGCTGGCCCGCACCTGGGGCACCAGCATGGCGGTGCTGTCGGTGCTGGTGCTGCTGCTGGTCTACCTGCTCATCTACTACGTGTAGGCGAGCGCAAACCTTGCCGTTGATCCGCCGGTCGGCCATTATCGGGGGCCGTCCGGCGGAACAGCGACAGGGCTTCCACCATGGGACGCCGCACCACCCTTCTTGTCATAGCCTGCGTGCTCGCCCTGGCGGCGGCGCTGCTGTCGGCGGTCGGCCTGTGGGCGCGCACGGCGGCGGAGGCGGAGCTGGCGGCGCGCGGCGACGGCATCCTCAAGCTCTACGTCAGCAACCTCGCCGGCCGCCTGTCGCGGTTCGAGGCCCTGCCCCAGCTGCTGGCCCAGATGCCGGAGCTGCGCGGCGCCCTGGTGCGGCCGGACGACCCGGAAGCCCTGGCCGCCGCCAACGAGCATCTGGCCATGGAGGCGGAGTTCACCGGCGCGCTCGACATCTACGTCATGGACCGCAACGGCCTGACCATCGCCGCCTCCAACTGGCGGACGGAGTATTCCTTCGTCGGCCGCAACTTCGCCTTCCGCCCCTATTTCCAGCAGGCCATGGCCGGCCGCACCGGACGCTACTTCGCGCTCGGCAACACGTCGCTGCAGCGCGGCTACTATTTCGCCGGCCCGGTCACCATGGGCGACGAGATCGCCGGCGTGGTGGTGGTGAAGATGGATCCGGCCGAGATTGAAACGGTGTGGGAGGATCTGGAGGACCGCATCGTCGTCACCGATCCCCACGGCGTCATCTTCATCTCCAGCGATCCGGCCTGGCTCTACCACGCCCTGCGTCCGCTGGGCGCGGCGGAGCGGGAGGCGATTGCCGACTCCCTGCGCTACCCCGGCATCCGCGTCACCGAACTGCCGCTGGTGGAACGACCGAGCGACCAGCCCGACGCCACCCTGCTGACCCTGCGCGAGCGCGACAGCCGCCGCGGCGGCACCAGCAGCAGCGGCGAGAGCGCCACCGGCCTGCCCTTCTTCAGCCTTCCCGAAGGCACCCGCCGCTTCCTGCACCAGTCGGCACACATGGCCTCGGCGGGGTGGACGGTCCACATCCTGTCGGACCTGCGGCCGCTGGACCAGCAGGTGGTCAAGCAGGTGTCGCTGGTGGCGGCCCTGCTGGCGCTGGTGATCGCCATTGCCGCCTGGGTGCGGCTGCGGCTGCAGAGCTACCGCGCCAGCATGGAGGCTGAACGCCGCACCGCCGCCATCCTGGCCGCCAAGGAAGAGGCCGTGCGCCGCGCCAACGACCAGCTGGAGCAGCGCGTCCGCCTGCGCACGGCGGAACTGGAACAGGCCCACCGCCGCCTCACCGACGAGATGGAGGAGCGCGAGCGGGTGCAGGCGGATCTCCGCCAGACCCAGGACAATCTGGTCCACGCCGGCCGTCTCGCCGCCATCGGCCAGCTGGCGGCGGGCGTGACGCACGAGCTGAACCAGCCGCTGACCGCCATGCGCGCCTATGCCGACAACGCCCGCATCCTTCTCGCCCGCAACCGGCTGGGGGAGGTGGAGCAGAACCTCGCCCGCATCGGCGACCTGATCGACCGGCTGGCCGACATCTCGGGCCGGCTGAAGCGCTTCGCCACCCGCACCCGGCCGGAAAGCGGGCCGGTGCGGCTGGACGACGTGCTGCGCACCAGCATCGAACTGGTGCAGGTGGGCACCCGCCTGCCCGACCTGGAAATCCTCAACGCCGCCGCCGGCACTGACGTGCTGGTGCTGGGGGAACGGGTGCGGCTGGAACAGGTGTTCATCAACCTGTTGCGCAACGCCGTCGAGGCCCTGGCCGATCGGCCGCGCCGGCGCATCACCATCGACCTGTTCGCCGACGAGACCTGGGTGGCGGTGGCGGTGACCGATACCGGCCCCGGCCTGTCCGCCGAGGGGCTGGCGCATCTGGCGGTGCCGTTCTTCTCCAGCAAGCGGCCGGGGGAAGGCATCGGGCTCGGGCTGTCCATCTCCAACGGCATCGTGCATGATTTCGGCGGCTCGCTGACGGCGGAAAACCGCCACGACGGCGGCGCCGTGTTCACCGTGCGCCTGCGCCGCGCCACCGGCGCCGCCGCCCCTGTCCCCTCGCCCGCCCCTGCCCCCGCCGAAACCGCCGCCGCCGACCACCATGCCTGACGTCGATACCGTCCTGTTCGTCGATGACGAGCCCGATGTCCGCCTCGCCGCCCAGCAGACCCTGGACCTCGCCGGCTGGCGGGTGATCCCCTGCGCCTCCGCCGCCGAGGCGCGGGCGGCGCTGGGCGAGGACTTTCCCGGCATCGTGGTCACCGACGTGCGCATGCCCGGCGACGACGGCCTGACCCTGCTGCGCCAGATCCTCGCCGCCGACCGCGACCTGCCGGTGGTGCTCATCACCGGCCACGGCGACGTGCCCATGGCGGTGGAGGCCATGCACGCCGGCGCCTACGATTTCATCGAAAAGCCCTACCGCGGCGAGCGCCTGACCGGCACCGTCGCCCGCGCCCTGGAAAAGCGCCGGCTGGTGCTGGAAAACCGCACCCTGCGCCGCCAGCTGTCGGCCGCCGACGTCATCGAGAGCCGGCTGCTCGGCCAGAGCCCGCCGATGCAGGAGGTGCGCGCCATGGTCGCCGCCGCCGCCGCCGTCGATGCCGACGTGCTGATCCTGGGCGAGACCGGCACCGGCAAGGAAGTGGTGGCCCGCTGCATCCACGAGGCCAGCGCCCGCCGCAACGGCCGCTTCGTGGCGCTCAACTGCGGCGCCATGCCGGAGGCGATGATCGAGAGCGAGCTGTTCGGCCACGAGGCGGGCTCGTTCACCGGCGCCACCGGCCGCCGCATCGGCAAGCTGGAGCACGCCTCCGGCGGCACCCTGTTCCTGGACGAGATCGAGAGCATGCCGCTCGCCCTGCAGGTGCGGCTGCTGCGCGCCCTGCAGGAACGCAGCATCGAACGGCTGGGCTCGAACACCGCCATCGCCCTTGATCTGCGGGTGGTGGCGGCCACCAAGGTGGACCTGCGGGAGGCGGCCGACCAGGGCAGTTTCCGCGAAGACCTCTATTACCGCCTCGACGTGCTCAGCGTCGCCCTGCCGCCGCTGCGGGCGCGCGGCGACGACATGGCGCTGCTGTTCCGCCACTTCGTTCACGACAGCGCCGCCCGGTACGGACGCGAGGCGCCACCGCTGCCGGCCGACCTGGCGGCGCGGCTGGTCAGCCATCGCTGGCCCGGCAACGTGCGGGAGCTGCGCAACGCCGCCGAACGCTTCGTGCTGCTGGACGGTCGCGGCCCGCTGCTGCCGGGCGGCGAGGCGCCGGCCCTGGCCGCCGGCGGCGACCTGCCCCTGCCGGAGCGGGTGGGCGCGTTCGAGAAGGCGCTGATCGTCCGCGCCATGACGGAAGCCCGCGGCGACATCATGCGCGCCGCCGCCGACCTGGGGGTGCCGCGCAAGACCCTCTACGACAAGCTGCGCAAGTACGACCTGGACCGCAGCCGCTTCGGCGGCGCCGGCGGTGGCGGAATCCCGGAATAGGCCCGCCCCATCCCTGGCGGATTTCCGCCACATTCCCGCCGCAATCGCTGCGGTGCAGCAAGGCAAACTCAAGCAAATCAGGCGGTTGCCGCAGCAGCTCCGCGCACCGCGCATGCTTGGCATGCGCCCTGCTTATGTCTCCTGGCGCCGCGCCCGCTCGGGCTGCGGCACGTGGTTCAAAACCAAGATGTCATCCCAGGAGGAAGCAGTCATGCGCCTTTCCGCGTTCTTCGGCGCCACCCTGACCGCCGTCGGCCTTGTCACCGCCGCCGCCACCGCTCAGGCCGCCCCCATGACCATCAAGTTCTCCCACGTGGTCGCCGAGAGCACTCCGAAGGGCATCGCCGCCAACGAGTTCAAGCGCTGCGCCGAAAGCAAGCTGCCGGGCCAGGTGGTGGTCGAGGTCTACCCGAACTCGCAGCTGTTCAACGACGACAACGTGCTGGAAGCCATGCTGCTGGGCGACGTCCACATGGCCGCCCCGTCGCTGTCGAAGTTCGAGGACTACACCAAGGCCTTCCAGGTCTTCGACCTGCCGTTCCTGTTCAAGGATCTGAACGCCGCCGAAGCCTTCCAGCAGTCCCCCAAGGGTCAGGAACTGCTGCGTTCCATGGAAGACAAGGGCCTCATCGGCCTCGGCTACTGGCACAACGGCATGAAGCAGCTGTCGGCCAACAAGCCGCTGCGCACCCCGGAAGACGCCAAGGGCCTGAAGTTCCGCATCCAGGCCTCCGACGTGCTGGACGCCCAGTTCGACCAGCTCGGCGCCGTCGCCATCAAGAAGCCGTTCTCGGAAGTCTTCACCCTGCTGCAGACCCGCGCCATCGACGGTGCGGAAAACCCGTGGTCGAACATCTACAGCCAGAAGTTCCACGAGGTGCAGAAGTACATCACCGAGACCAACCACGGCCTGCTCGACTACCTGCTGGTCACCTCGGCCGAGTTCTGGAACGGCCTGCCGGCCGACGTGAAGCCGGCCCTGGAAGAGTGCGTCGAGGTCGCCACCAAGACCGGCAACGACCGCGCCCTGGAAATCGCCATGGCCGACCGCGAGAAGATCAAGCAGGCCGGCACCACCGAGATCATCCAGCTCACCGACGAGGAACTGGGCAAGTGGCGCGTCGCCATGGAACCGGTGTGGGAGAAGTTCGCCGAGGCCATCGGCCGTGACGTGATCGAGGCGGCTGCCGCCACCCAGTAACCGGCGCGACCGACCGACCGGCTGCGGGCCCGCCTTCGGGCCGGGTCCGCAGCCTCCTCGCGCTTTTCCCCATTCCAGGGCAGGACGATACCGCCATGGTGGCGCGTTTCATCAACCGCCTCGAAGAGGCGGTGATCTCCATTCTTCTTGTCTCCATGACACTGATCGTATTCGCCGAAGTGGTGATGCGGTTCGTGTTCAACAGCGGCCTCAAGTGGGCCCAGGAAGCCACCCTTTACGCCTCGGCGTGGATGGTGCTGTTCGGCATTTCCTACGTGCTGAAGCTTGGCGGCCACATCGGCGTCGATGCGCTGGTGCGGGTGTTCCCGCGGCCGGTGCAGCGGGCGGTGACCATCATCGCCGTGCTGGCCTGCCTCGCCTATGTCGGCATCATCTGCTGGGGCGCGTGGGAATACCTCGCCAAGCTCTACAAGATCGGCATCAAGGTGAAGGATCTGCACATCCCGCGGTGGATGGCGACCTCCATCCTGTTCATCGGCATCGCCATGTTCGGCCTGCGCTTCGTGCTGCTGCTGGTGCGTCTGGTGAAGGGCGAGGCCCACGGCTTCGGCCACCATGACGAGGCCCAGGACGCCATGCGCCTGAAGGAAGAGATCGACGCCGAGGTGGGCGACATGCTGACCCCGCCCCCTGCCTCCGACGCCAAGGAGGGCCCGCGCAAATGACCTCCGTCTTCCTGTTCGTCGCCCTGTTCGCGCTGATGCTGACGGGGATGCCCATCGCCGTGGCGCTGGGCCTGTCGTCGGCGGCGACCATCCTGCTGTTCTCCAACGACAGCATCGCGTCGGTCTCGCTCAAGCTGTTCGAGGCGCTGTCGGGCCACTACACCCTGCTCGCCATTCCGTTCTTCATCCTGTCGTCGGCCTTCCTGTCGACCGGCGGCGTGGCGCGGCGCATCATCCGCTTCGCCCTGTCGGTGACGGCGCACATCCGCGGCGGCATGGCCATGGCGTCGGTGGTGGCGTGCATGATCTTCGCCGCCGTGTCGGGCTCGTCGCCGGCGACGGTGGCGGCCATCGGCGGCATCGTCATCGGCGGCATGGTGCGGGCGGGCTACCCGCTGCCGTTTGCCACCGGCGTCATCGCCAATGCCGGCACCCTCGGCATCCTGATCCCGCCGTCCATCGTCATGCTGGTCTATGCCACCGCGACGGAAGTGTCGGCCGCCCGCATGTTCATGGCCGGCGTGCTGCCGGGCCTCGGCATCGGGGCGGTACTGCTGATCGCCATCTACATCATCGCCCACATCAAGAAGCTGCCGCGCCAGCCGTTCCCCGGCCTGCGCGAAGTGGGCATCAGCTTCCTGGATGCCATCGGCGGCATCATGCTGATCGTCATCGTGCTCGGCTCCATCTACGGCGGCATTGCCAGCCCGACGGAGGCGGCGGCGCTGTCGGCGGTCTATGCCTATCTGGTGGCGGTGTTCTTCTACCGCGACATCGGCCCGCTGAAGGGCGTGCCGTGGCGCAAGGAAGGCGAGAGCCTGGGTGCCGCCGCCGCCCGCAACCTGATGCACATCGTCATCGGCTTCCCCAAGTCGCCGTTCGACAAGGACATGCACCGGGTGCTGATGGATGCGGCCAAGGTGTCCATCATGCTGCTGTTCATCATCGCCAACGCGATGCTGTTCGCCCACGTGCTGACCACCGAGCGCATCCCCCACACCCTGGCCGCCATGATCACCGACATGGGCCTGACCTGGTGGGGCTTCCTGATCGTCGTCAACATCCTGCTGCTGATCGCCGGCAACTTCATGGAGCCGTCGGCCATCGTGCTCATCATGGCGCCGATCCTCATGCCCATCGGCGTGCAGCTGGGCATCGACCCGATCCACCTCGGCATCATCATGGTGGTGAACATGGAAATCGGCATGATCACCCCGCCGGTCGGCCTCAACCTGTTCGTCGCCTCGGGCATTACAGGCAAGCCGATCATGTGGGTGGTGCGGGCCTGTCTGCCGTGGCTGCTGATCCTGCTCGCCTGCCTGATGGTGGTCACCTACTGGCCGCAGCTGTCCCTGTGGCTGCCGAGCACCATGTACAACTGACGCCGCGCGCACATCGCCGGCAAAAGTGAACGAAGGGCCGGGCGCCTCTGGTGTCCCGGCCCTTTGCCGTTCATATGAAAGGGACATCCGCCGACTGACCGGAGTCCCGCCCGTGCGCCTTGCCGCCGCTGCCGCTGCCGCCGCCCTCGTCCTCGCCGCCGCCTCCCTGCCCGCCGCCCCCGCATCCGCCGCCGCCGCCGAGCCGCCGCCGGGGCCGCCGTGGGCCTCGCCGCTGGCGGCCGATCATCCCCTGGCCGGCACCTTCTGGAGCACCGCCACCGGCGAGCGCCTGTCGCCCGAGCAGGTGGTGGACCGCGCCGTCGACAGCCGCGTGCTGCTGCTGGGCGAGCGCCACGACAACGCCGATCACCACGCCCTGCAGGCCTGGCTCACCCGCAGCGTCATCGCCGCCGGCCGCCGCCCGGCGGTGGTCTACGAGATGATGGAGACCGACGAGCAGCCGCGCATCGATGCCTGGCGCCGCAGCGACCCGCCGCCCGCCGATGCCGCCGGCCTGGGCGACGCGCTGGACTGGGAGACCTCCGGCTGGCCGGCGTGGAGCCTCTACGCCCCCATGGCCGAGGCCGCCCTGACCGCCGGCCTGCCCATCCTGGCCGGCAACCTGCCGCTGGAGACCGTCCGCAGCCTTGCCCGCCAGGGCGCCGGAAGCCTGCCGCCCGATCTGGCCGAGCGCCTGGTGCTGGCCGCCGACGATGCGCCGGAGGTGCAGGAGGGCCTGATCGCCGACGTGCGCGCCGGCCACTGCGACCTCATGCCCGACGCCATGCTGGCGCCCATGGCGCTGGTGCAGCGGGGTCGCGATGCCATGATGGCGGCGGTGGTGGTGGAGGGGCTCGCCGATCCCGCCACCGACATGGCCATCCTGATCGCCGGCAACGGCCATGTCCGGGAGGATCGCGGCGTGCCCCTGCGGCTGGAGGCATTGGAGGTGCCGCGCGACCACATGCTGACCGTCGGGCCGCTGGAGGTCCGCGACGGCGCCGTCGCCATCACCGACTACCTGCCGCCGGACTCCCTGCCGCCCTACGACATCGTGTGGTTCTCGCCGCGTGCCGACGATGTGGACCACTGCGCCGCCCTGCGCGAACGCATGAAGAACAAAAACCACTAGATCGACTTTGGTCTGATCCGCTAGACTACGCCTTCGGACTTAACCCCTGAAGGAGAAGTCGCCCATGCGCGCCCGCCTGCTGCTGTCTGCCGTTGCGGTCGCTGCCGCCGCCGTCCTTGCCGGTGCGGCCGCCGCCACGCCTGCCCGGGCGCAGGATGCCGAGTGCGACAGCGCCGCCCGCGCCGGCCAGAGCGCGGTGCTGAGCGTCTACTTCGACACCGGCAAGACCGACATCAAGCCGACCCACCGGGCGGAGCTGCAGCGGCTGGCGCGGGAGGCCAAGTATCAGGTGAAGGTCTGCGCCATCGGCCAGGCCGACCGCCAGGGCAACGCCGACTTCAACCGCCGCCTCGCCCTCAAGCGGGCGGAAGCGGTGGCCGAAGTGCTGGCGCAGGCCGGCGTGCCGCGCTCGGTGCTGGTCGCCAGTTCCGCCGGTGAGGCCTTCGGCCACTTCGGCGGCAACGCCAAGGTGATGCAGGAACGCCGCGTCGACATCCTGCTGCCGCGCCGCAAG
Organism: Caenispirillum bisanense; assembly: GCF_039523075.1. Classification (NCBI taxonomy): domain Bacteria; kingdom Pseudomonadati; phylum Pseudomonadota; class Alphaproteobacteria; order Rhodospirillales; family Novispirillaceae; genus Caenispirillum; species Caenispirillum bisanense. The sequence goes on along the minus strand of NZ_BAAAEP010000002.1, from coordinate 1,463 downwards.
GAGTAAAGGCGGCAGGCGCCGCCGGCGTCGTCACTCGTCGCCGCTGCGGTCGCCCAGCGGCTTCGGCATCCACTTGTGGACGCTGACCGGCTTGCCGGTCTGGCTGCGCATGACGCGCGGCCGCAGCACCTCGGTCAGGCCCGGCGCCTCGCCGGCCGGGACGCCGGCGGCGGTCGGTACGGTCTTGGCGGCGGCCGTCTCGGCGGCGGTGGGCTTGCGGCCGTAGTAGTCCATCATCGCCTTGAGGGTGATCTCCTCGCCGGCGCCGCCGGAGGCGAAGGCATCGCGATAGGGCGGGTGGCTGCGGGTCAGCTTGCTCAGGTGTTCGGCCGAATGGGCGCCGAACTTGCGCCACACGCTGTCGAGCAGCTGGCGGGCGTCGTCGGGCGGCTTGCGGGTGTCCACCTGCGGGCGGCCGTTCTCGAAGGCGCGGTAGAGCGTCGGCTCCAGCGGTCCCTGCGGGTCGGCCACGAAGGTGCCCGGCATCAGCTTGCGGCCGTGGGTGGCGACGGCGAAATAGGCCTGAGACAGGAACAGCAGCCGATGCAGCTTCTGCGGCTGGAGGTATTCGTTGTCGTCCAGCGCCCGGTCGATCAACCAGAACGCCACGTCAAAACAGGTGTCGGCTGCAATACGCCTCATGGTGAGTTCGGAACCTGTTGATCGCACGGGGTCTTCTCCCTCAGCATAGAGCGCCCGGCGGCGGTGCGGAAGAGCCGCGACGCTTGACGCCTGCCGAGCCGCGACGGACGCTGGCGGACAGCGGCCGCCGTGCCCGGCCAACCTGAGGTTTCCCCTGCCCATGTCCCGCCGCCTGAGCCTCGCCCTTCTGGCCGCCGCCCTGCTGGTGGCGGCGGCGGTTGGCGCGTGGCTCGCCCTGCCCCGCCTCGCCGCCGAGGTGATCGAGTCGCGTCTGGCCGCCGCCGGCGTGCCCGATGCCACCGTGCGCATCGGCCGCATCGGCCTGACCGCCGCCCATGTGACCGAGGTGGTGGCCGATGACGGCCGCCTGCGCCTCGCCGGCATCGACCTCGCCTACAGCCTGGCCGGCGGGCTGGACGCGGTGACGGTGGCGGAGGCGGAGGCGCGCTGGCGCTGGACCGCCGCCGAGGGGCTGGACCTCGGCCCGCTCGGTCACCTGCTGGCAGCCGACGACCGGACCGCCGACGACGAGACCGCCGACGCCCTCGCCCTGCCCATGGAGCGGCTGAAGGTGGAACGGGCGACCGCCGTCATCACCCTGCCGGAGGGCGAGTTGCGCGCCGTCGCCTCCGGCACCGCCAAGCGCTCCGACCTCGGGCCGGCCGTCACCCTGGCGGCGGAGGTGACGGCGCCCGGCCTGTCGGGCAGCGTCACCTTCACCGGCACCGCTGGCGGCGCCCCGGTGCCGGCCACCGGCGAGGGCTGGCTGCGGCTTGCCGCCACCGACTTCGCCGCCCCCGGCATCGCTGGCGCCGTCAGCG